>JAHYJD010000162.1 GCA_019429365.1 Bacteroidales bacterium
TGTATATATCTTGTGCCTGAATCCCTAAAACCGACAGAAGGATTTGTGATGAAATAAGCTGTATCTGTTACTTTTCTTGCTTCCATATAACTCCAGCTAACATTATCGTTTCCCAAGAAGGAGCCACTACTATAAGAACCTGTTGGTGCATTTAAATTTTCGAAACTTTCACTTCCACAAACTTGAAAATAATCAGTAATGGTTATATCATCAATATTTAACCTTTGGTTTGTTGTCCCTGATTCTGTTGCCCTTTTAATGCGTATCCGAACATCGCCTGGAATATTTACGGTTTCTGAAAAGGTTTGAACATCATCTGTTGCTGGAGCTGTAAAATCGCTACCAATTTGTGCCCATGAAATGCCATTATCTATTGAGTATTCTACCTTCCAATCAACTTGTCCATCTGTACCGTAACGTCTGTATTGAAAAGATATGGTTCCCAAACCATTTGACTTGTTCTCAAGCATGGTCATAGAAGATGTGCTATGGCCCCTCAACCTTGCACTTCTTACACCGTTTTTCCAATCAGTAGTAAGACTTCCAATCAATACTTCCGTTAAGTCCCAATCCAATCCGCTTAAATTAACTGTTCCTGAAGCGTAGCTCCCTTTTGTCTCCCCTGGACCTTCAAAATCCACAACATACTGCCCCCACCCAACCCCAGGCAAAAACACCATAGCAGTTAGCAAAAAAGCAAATAAATATGTGGCGGGGCCTTTTTTCATTGCAAACCTTTAAACAAAAACAAGTGACTGCGATGTGTATTACGCAGGGTATTATTTGTGTCGGACAGAAAAAAGACTTTTCCGGGAGGAAAAAAGCGTTGGTTGAAAAAAGGCCATGGAATCTGGCCTTCTTTCATTAAATCAGCAAATTAAGTTAAGAAAAAGAGTGGAAAAATGCAAACAAAACCAGAATTAACCTTTCGGTTAAGAGCCGATGCAAATAAAAACAGGCGCCGAATTCAGCGCCTGTTCTGAGATATAAAACAGAAATATTTGTTTTCTATAATTTTTCGACCCTGACTGCCGATATTTTGAACGGTGCGATTTTGGAATAGGGGTCGAGTTCGTCGCGGGTGAGGCGGTTTACGGGTGCCTCGCTGTAATGGAATGGCATAAACAGCTCGCCTTGCAGCACTTCTTCGCTGATGCGCACTGCCGTTTCGATCTGTCCTCGGCGCGAAGTGATCTTCACCATTTCGCCTTCGTGGAAGCCGCATTTTTCGGCATCATCGGGGTGCATCAGCAGGTAAGCCTCGTTGGCAAAATCGTTGAGGGCCTTGTTGCGGCGCGACATGGTGGAGCTGTGATATTGATATAGAATGCGGCCGGAGTTGAGAATAAATGGGTATTTGGCATTGGCGCGCTCGGTCTGCTCAGCATAATCTACCGGGTGCAGTTTACCCAGTCCGTTTGGGGTGTTGAACTTCTCCAGGAACAGGGTGGCGGTGCCGGGGTGCTCTTTGTCGGGGCAGGGCCACTGAATGCCATGGTGCTCAAGGCGATCATAGCTGATGCCGGTGAAAATGGGGGCGGTTTGTGCGATCTCATCCCAAATGTCGCTTTCGGTTTTGTAGTTGCCCAGTGGCTTGCCCATGCGCTCGGCAATTTCTGCAATAATATGCCAGTCCTGCCGCGCTTGTCCGGGCGGGTCAACGGCCTTGCGCATCCTTGCCACGCGGCGGTCGCTGTTAACCACGGTGCCTTCTTTTTCCGCGAAAGCGGCTGCCGGCAAAATTACATCGGCAAAGGGCGTGGTTTCGGTATGGAAGATATCCTGCACCACCAGGAAGTCCAGCTTTTGTATGGCCTCTTCGGTGTGGTTCAGGTTGGGGTCGGTGATCATGGGGTTTTCACCCATAATGTACATGGCCTTCACCTTGCCTTCGTAGGCGGCTTGCATGATCTCAACAGTTGAGAGGCCTTTTTCGCCATCGAGCGCTTCGAAGGGCACGCCCCAGATTTTGGCTACCTTGCGGCGGTTCTCGGCATCTTCCACCGAAATGTAGCCGGGGTAAGTGAATGGTGAGGTACCCACATCGGAAACGCCCTGCACGTTGTTTTGTCCGCGCGGCGGGTTGAGGCCGGCGCCCACGCGTCCCACCTGCCCGGTGATCAGCATCATGTTAAGCAGGCAGAACACGTTGTGCGTGCCGGTGACCTGCTGGCTGTAGCCCATGCCGGTGGCAATGAGCGGCCGCTGGGCTTTGGCATAGGTGCGGGCGGCATCGATCATCAAATGGGCGGGCACGCCGGTAATCTCCTCTACGTATTCGGGGGTATACTTTTCCGCCAGCTCTTTCAGCACTTCATAGGCCTTCATGCCGCCATCCACGCGCTTTTCAATAAACTCCTTGTTGATCAGGCCCTCACTGATGATGACGCGGATCATGCCGTTGAGCAGGGCTACATCGGTGCCCAGTTTGGGCTGCAGCCAAATGTAGGCATCCTTTACCAGGGGTGTCCATCTGGGGTCGATAATGATGACCTTGGCGCCATTGCGTTGCACGGCATGTTTCACAAAGGTGGCCGTAACCGGGTGGGTTTCGATCATGTTGTTGCCGGTTACCAGCATGCAGTCGCTGTTTTCGTAGTCTTCGATGGAGTTGCTGCCGGCCCCGTCGCCTAACGAGCGCAGCATGGCGGTTACGGTGGAGGCGTGGCAAAGGCGGGTGCAATAGTCCACGTTGTTGTTGCCAAACACCATGCGCACCAGTTTCATGAACAGGTAGTTGTCTTCGTTGGTGGTTTTGGCAGAGGCATAGCCTGCCAGGGCTTTGCGGCCGTATTTTTCTTTCACTTCCGTGAATTTGCGGGCAATGAGGTCGAGGGCTTCATCCCATGTTGCTTCCACAAATTTGCCGTCTTTTTTTATAAGCGGGGTGGTGAGGCGCTCGCGGTGGTTTACATAGTCGTAACCAAAGCGCCCCTTTACACATAAGCGGCCATAGTTTGGGCTAACATCCTCTACGCCATTGCTTCGGACAATTTTTCCGTCCTTTACCCAAAGCTCGAGCTGGCATCCCACGCCGCAATAAGGGCAAGTGGTGCGCACCTTTTTTATGCCGTTTTCAATGTGGATCTTTTCGCGGTGGGGTTTCTCCACAATGGCGCCGGTGGGACAAAGCTGTATGCATTCGCCGCAGCCATCGCATTCGCTCTCACCCCATTTGTCGAATCCACCAATGATATACGAAACGATACCCCTGTTAGTGAATGAAAGCACGTTCTTACCCTGCACCTCGTCGCAGGCCTTAATGCAGCGGAAGCACTTGATGCACTTGGCGGCGTCGTAGCTCAGCACGGGCGAAGTCTCGTCCTTCGGATAGCCCAGCTCTTTCCAAATGGAAGGGAAACGGCGGTTTTCCTTCTTGTCGAGGCCGTATTTGAAGATCAGCTCGCGGAACTCGTCATGATAGCTGGCGTCGTAGCTCTCGTCGTGTTCGGCCAGCAGGTAGTCGAGCAGGTATTTGCGGGCTT
>JAHYJD010000163.1 GCA_019429365.1 Bacteroidales bacterium
TTTTCACGGCATCGCGCGAACGGGCGTTTTGCAGCATGATCATGGCTTCGGCAGCAGCAGTAGCCTCATCCAAGAGCGATGCATTGGCAATTTCCAGGCCTGTGAGGTCGGAAACCACCGTCTGGAAGTTGAGCAACGCTTCGAGGCGCCCCTGCGAGATCTCGGCCTGGTAGGGGGTGTAAGCGGTGTACCAGCCCGGATTCTCAAGGATGTTGCGCTGAATAACACCCGGCAAAATGGTGTTGTAATAACCCATGCCGATGTAGGTGCGGTAAAGTTGATTCTTGGCACCCAAACTTTTAAGGTGATTCAGGTATTCATACTCGTTCATGCCGTCGGCAATGGCAAGGGGCTTTTTCATCCGAATCGATGCTGGGATGGTTTTGTCGATGAGCTCATCAACAGAAGCAACGCCAATCTTTTTCAGCATCAGGGCCTCGTCGTCGGGCCGAAGTCCGTTGTGGCGCTTTATAAAGTTGTTTGTTATCATAATGGATGGTAATTTATGAAGATTTGTGTTTGTATTTCAGACCCCGAAAACCTACCCGCAGGCACTTTATAAACCTGCAGAAGGGTTGGCCATCAAAACGTTTGGCAAAAGTAATAATTTATGCCAAGATGGTTAATTGTTAATGCTTTTCGAAGGCTTTTTGTTTAGTATAATAGTTTTATTTTTAAAAAATGCCTTTGGTTTGGAATAAAAAAAACCTGCCGGAATACCCGGCAGGTATGATTTAAAATTTAAAATTGAAAGATAAAAATCAAAATTTCCTGAACACGCCAATAACCAGGCCTATGGAATTGCCCGGGGCCACCAGGATATAATTCTTTTCCGAAAGTGGGTTGCTTAGGTCGCTCCTGAAATTGACCCCTAAAGTTATTCCCATTCCGGGGTTTAACATTCTGAAATATTTAGCTTCACCCGAAAACCCAAGGTTCACCCTGTCGGCAAATCCTGCAGAATCGTTATTAAATGGACTGCTGCTTGCCGCTGAGAATCCCTTCTGCCCAATCAGAAATGACACATAAGGCCCAAAACCGTATGAGATCCAGTGTCCTGAATCAGAAAATTTCATCCTTGCGGTAAGGTTCAGGGGAACGTAAAGATTCTTTTCATTGAACCTGAATTCACGGAAGTTATTTTCCGCATCGAAATAGGTGTACGAGAATTGCCCAAAAATGGCTTCAATGTTGTATCCCAAGAACCCTTCAGCAGAAAATAGTCCATCAAATTTAATACCGGCTGATGTGCCAATATTCCCGGCATTGCTGTTCACATTTTTTTGGCCAGGAAATAAGATGTTGTTTGACAAGCCGAAGTTTAACCCAAGCTCTTGCGAATGCACCAGTGCGGGCGGAAGGAATACCATCAGCCCAATGAGTAATGCCGCCTTTTTCATAGTTTATATGGTTTAAAATTTGGATAAAATTAAAAAAAACACATACACAGAATTTTTGAAAAATTTAAAAATTTTGATTCTTTTTATTACTTGCTTTGTTAAACAGAGGAGGTTCAAGATTCATTTGTTTTCTTTTTAGATAAGGCTTGTGCAAAGTTTTTTTTATGTTTTATTTCAATCTTTTTTCAGGCAATACTGAGCAAGCCATACTTTTCCCAAAGTCCTTCGAAAATCCATTGATTTTGTGGTGAAATTGAAATAACCACCTGTCGGCAAAAAAAGCAGGAACAAGTCAATGCCTGTTCCTGCTTTTTTTGAATCATTGATACCCAAAAAGGTCTGCTTATTTTTGGGCTTCCATCGAGAACTTCCTTCCCGTATTAAGGGCGTTTAGGTTGAGCGTCACCAGTTCTTCCCCCTTCCTTCCAAACAAAGTCCTGATCGCATTTTCGAGCTTCTCAAAGGCAATGTCGAGATGCGGCGAAGCAGCGCCCAGAATGACCATATTGGCTGCCTTTACGCTGCCCAGCTCACTGGCCACACTGTCGGCATCCAGCGCAATATGGTTGGGCAGAGCTTTGATCTCGGCCATCAGCTTTTCTTCATCGGGATAATTCGAAATGTTTATGAATGGCTTGGTATTGGTAATAAGCCATCCATCTTTTTTCAAATAGGGCAGGTAGCGGAGCCCTTCCATGGGTTCAACCGAAATGATCATGTCGGCTTTCCCGAAAGGGATAAGATCAGAAGCCACCTCCTTGTCGCTGAGCCTGAGGTGCGACTGCACATCGCCCCCGCGCTGGCTCATGCCGTGCACTTCGGCTTGTTTGAGAAAAAGTCCTGCCTCAACGGCGGCCAGGCCAATGGTGGCAGCAATGGATAAAATTCCCTGGCCACCCACGCCGGCCAAAATGATATCGATCTTCATAATATTATGCTTTTCTTTGTTTTTTAATTATTTCCCGGCGGCTTTGGCCTTTTCCTTGAATTTGTCGCGCATGCGCTTGTTGAGGGTCTGAATGCACTCGCGCCGGGGTATCACTACCGAAACGCCATTGTATTCAACTTCTTCCTTCATGATCTGCACATTTTCCTCATGATGCTTGCGCAGGGGTTTAAGCACACGAATATGATCTTCTTCCACCCCCAGACCCTTGCAGATATCTTCGATCTTTCCCAGGGCCGAAGAAGGCTGTCCGCCGGTCATGCCGGTGGTTGAATTATCAAGGATAATTACGGTAATGTTCGACTTATCGTTCACGGCATCGAGCAGTCCGGTCATGCCCGAGTGGGTAAAGGTGCTGTCGCCAATTACGGCAATGGCCGGCACAAGACCTGCATCGGCAGCGCCTTTTGCCATGGTGATGGAGGCGCCCATATCTACGCAACTATTTATCGACTCATAGGGTGGAAGCGCGCTCAGGGTGTAGCAGCCAATATCGGAAAATACGCGGCCGCGACCATACATTTCGAGCACCTCGTTCAAGGCAGTAAAACTGTCGATATGTGAGCAGCCCTTGCATAAAGATGGGGGGCGGGCGGCCACCAGCGAAGGAATGTCAAGGGTTTCGTCCTGCACAAAACCCAGGCCGGCGCCCACAATGTTGGGGTTCAGCTCGCCGGTGCGCGGAATGGTGCCATCCAGCCTGCCTTTGATGGGTTTGCCCAGGTTCAGGAATCCTTTCACCATTTCTTCCACAATGGGGTAGCCATCCTCCAGTACGAGTATACTGTCGCATTCTTCGTAAAGCCTGCGGATATGTTTTTCGGGCAGTGGATATTGCTGCACTTTTACCACCGGATAATTTATATCCCTTTCGGGGAAGTTTTCCATAAGGTAGTTAAAGGCCAGGCCACAAGCAATAACACCCATGGTCTTGTCCTTTCCTGGAAGGTAGGCGTTGAAAACCGATTCTTCTGACTCTTTAAGAAAGGCGGGCTGGTTGTCGACCAGCATTTTGTATTGCTTGCGTGCGATACCAGGCAGCAGCACAAATTGCCTAAGGTTTTTGGGCAGGCCCACCTTGTTTTGCTCGCGCGAAGGCTTGCGAACCACGCCGGCACGC
>JAHYJD010000002.1 GCA_019429365.1 Bacteroidales bacterium
ATGCCCTTGTGTATATGCCTGAGATTACTTACCAAGCCACTATTAATTCAGAAATCACTGTTTCAACCACCATTTTTGATGGCAAAGGAGATAATTTGTTTTCCAATCTGAAGGACTACAATATGTTAATGTTTAAATTGAAATATAGTTTTTAATGTTGAACTACGGACTATTTATTGGGGTTGCAATAATTTTGGCAAATCAGAGCCTATCCGATTTTAATTATATACAGAAAAGTGCAGCAAACTGCCCTTTCGGATGCATTTTTACCCAGCAAGTAAAAAAGGTGTGCTGAAGTGCAAAAACCTGTCTTGTAAAATACCGATTGAAAATTGATTAATTTTGATTCAATCAATTGTAAGGGAAGGCTCCAGTTCCCAACCACATTTATAACACCACCTTCATGGCAAGAACTGTTTTTACCATTTTTATTGTTTTTTTGCTTGGGGTTTTAATTGGCATACCAGCTTTTATGCGCATATCCTGGCAAATGGCTGAGAAAAAGCCAATGGAGGTTTTTATTCTCGACAAAACGGTGCTGAATAAAAATTACCAGGAGCACTTGTCTTTTAACTGGGTGCTGAAAAACCAGAAGTATGTGAAGTCGGACGAAGACTTTTATTTGCCGGAAAGGGATTATTATGGCTTTTTCCCCGATGGTATGGGCAATTACGTCATTAATGACATTGAAGATAAAACCACTGAAGACCTGGCAAGGCTCGCCGATAATTATGACATGGCTTACTATACCGACCTGTATGGGGTTTATTGGATAGAGTGGCATAATGAATACCCTCATGTAAAACCAGAACAGGAACCGGGTTTAATGGGTGAAAGGTCGGAGTGGATCTACGGAGGCCTTACCAAAAATGAATTGGCTTTTATAAGGTTGATGAAAAGCCGTAATAAGCTGATCATTAATGAGTTTAATATTATTGGCTCGCCCACTTCGTTTGGCATTAGGAAAGAATACGAAGAAGAATTTGATATTACATGGAAAAACTGGACCGGCCGTTACTTCAGCACCCTCGACACTACCAAAAGTGAAGAAATTCCTCATTGGCTGGTTAGAAATTATATGAAACAAAACAACAATGAATGGCCATTTACCAAATCGGGAATTGCTTTTGTGAGAAATGATGACATGATTGTTGTGCTTGAAAACGAAACACACCTCAACATTGAAGTGCCATACATTTATTCTGATGAAAAACTGGTTGATCATTATGGGGTTGTAAAAAAAATTAAGTATCCCTATTGGTTTGACATATGCACTTCCGGCGACTCGAATGAGGTCCTGGCAGAATACATGATAGAGGCAAACCTCGAAGGCGACTCCATTCTTGATCATTGGAATATTCCCACCGTGTTTCCGGCAGTAATAAAAAACAAGCACAACAACCTTTACTTTTATTTTGCCGGTGACTTTGCCGATAATCCAATTTCATTGAAAAACGCAAGGCTCAAACACATTGAAAAATTGGATTACCTGATGTATGATCGGGTTGCTCAAGAACGAAGAAGCTTTTTTCGTCTTTTTTACAGACCCATGGTTACAAAAATCCTTGACGACTATTACCAGAATTTAAAGGCTGTTAATCAATAAATTGAAATAAGACAAATAGCCTGTAAACTTCCCGTAAAAAAAAAGGGGCCGCCTGCAAGGCAGCCCCTTTTTCGTCAAAATGGGAGCAATATGATCCGATTACTCGTTCTCATATTCTTTCAGGATGTCCTTCACCCCGTCGGTGGTGACGCGGCCGTAGGTCTTGTCGCCCACCATAACCACGGGGGCCAGACCACAGGCGCCCACGCAGCGCAGGCAAGTAATGGAGTATTTGCCATCGGGCGTGGTTTCACCCACGGCAACTTTCAGAATACGCTTGAACTCGTCAAGCACTTTTTCGGCGCCACGCACGTAGCAGGCGGTACCGGTACAAACGCTGATGGGGTAGCGGCCTTTGGGCAGCATGGTGAAGAATGAATAGAACGTTACCACACCATATACCTTGGCCACAGAAATTCCCAGGCCTTCGGCCACTTCTTCCTGCACTTCGGCCGGAAGGTAGCCAAAATATTCCTGCGTTTTGTGCAACACATTGATCAGCTCACCGGGTTCGTTATTGAACGACTTGCAGATCTCCTGGATCTTTTTCACGTCGTTTTCTTTGAGTTTTAATTTTACTGAAGTCATTATCTGTGATTTTTTTTGTTACAAATTAAGACTGATAATAAGCCCGGGGCTTAGTCAATGTCGATATGCTTCAATTTCCTGGCAAAGTAGTGAGTATGCAGCAAATGATGCGCTTTTTCACTCATGGGCTTGCCAAGGAATTCGTCATACAGTTTAATGATATAGGGGTTTTCGTGGCTCTTGCGCAGCACCTTCAGCTCATCCTCGGTATAAATTGCCTTAGAACGGGCTTTTAGGATGGAGGAGTCGCCATGGTGCAGGGGCTGACCGCCACCGCCGATACATCCACTTGGGCAGGCCATGATTTCAATGGCGTGGAACTCGCTCTTGCCTGCTTTGATGTCTTCGAGTAGTTTGCGGGCGTTGCCCAGTCCGTGTGCAATACCAATCTTAATTTCCACACCGTCGAAGTCGACGCTTGCTGACCGAATGCCTTCGAGGCCACGCAGCTGCTTAAAGTCAACCTTTTCAAGGGTTTTCTTGGTGTGCAGTTCGTAAGCGGTTCGAACAGCGGCTTCGATCACACCACCGGTAACGCCAAAGATTACGCCGGCACCGGTCGATTCTCCCAGGGGCTTGTCGAAGTCTTCGTCGGGCAGAGTGTTGAAGTCGATGTTGGCACCTTTGATCAGGGCAGCCAGCTCGCGGGTCGAGATGGAAAAGTCCACATCGGGGTTGCCATCCACCTTAAATTCTTCGCGGGAGGCCTCAAATTTCTTGGCCACACAGGGCATTATTGATACCACTACCATTTCCTTGCGGTCCACCGCGATCTTGTCAGCAAAATACGATTTGGCAATTGAGCCAAACATTTGCTGGGGTGAGCGTGCAGTAGAGGGCACATCGAGCATATCAGGGAAGTTGTACTCGAAGAAGTTTACCCAGCCGGGGCAGCATGAGGTAAGCATGGGCAGCTTCACGCTCTTATCGCCACCGAGGAAACGGCCGAGGCGGTCGAGCAGCTCCGATCCTTCTTCCATAATGGTGAGGTCGGCGGCAAAGTCGGTGTCGAATACATAGTCGAAGCCCAGGCGACGCAATGCGGCGGCCAGCTTTCCGGTAACCAAAGTGCCGGGCTCCAAGCCAAACTCTTCGCCCAGTGCGGCACGCACGGCGGGTGCGGTTTGCACTACAACTGTTTTGGTGGGATCGGCCAGGGCACGTATCACCTGCGGAGTGTGGTCAACTTCGGTGAGGGCGCCGGTGGGGCAAACCGCCACACACTGTCCGCAATAGGTACATTCGCTGTGGTCGAGGTCGCGCTCAAAGGCGGGAGCCACCACGGCTTCGAAGCCACGGTTTATGCCTGAAAGCACACCCACGGTCTGGAAGTCGTTGCACATGGTTTCGCAGCGGCGGCACATGATGCACTTGTCCATTTCGCGGATGATGGCAGGAGAAAAGTCGGGCTTATAGGTCGATTTTTCACCCTGGTAAGGAATGCTGCGCACGCCCATTTTAATGGCCATGTTCTGCAGGTCGCAATAGCCACTCTTGGCGCAAATGAGGCAGTCGAACGGGTGGTCTGAGAGGATAAGCTCCAATACCGTTCTACGCGAGTTAAGTACGCGCATGCTGTTGGTCTTTACTACCATCCCTTCGTTGCATTCAGTTGCGCAGGAGGGCGCCAGGTTGCGGCGACCTTCTACTTCTACCACACAAACGCGGCAACCGCCGGGCTTGTGCTCGATGTTCAAATCGGCGAGGTTCATGTAGCACAGCGTGGGAATTTCGATGCCCAGCTTCTTGGCAGCATGGAAAACGGTGGTACCCTTTTCAACCTCGACAGCTCTGTTATCTATGGTTAATTTAATAAGTTCCATTCTTATGAGTCCTTCTTTTAAATGATTGTTACCGCATTAAACTTACACTTCTCCATACAAGCTCCGCACTTGATGCATAACGACTGGTCGATCAGGTGAATCTGTTTCCTTTCGCCCGAGATGCAGTTCACGGGGCAGTTGCGTGCACAGGCAGTACAGCCGACGCAGTTTTCGGGGATGATCTCGTACTTGATGAGGTCTTTGCACTGACTGGCGAAGCATTTCCCTTCGGTTATGTGTGCAAGGTATTCATCATAGAAGTTATCGAGGGTTGAAAGCACCGGGTTGGGTGAGGTTTGTCCCAGGCCGCAAAGTGAAGTGTCCTTGATGACATTGCTGAGATTGCGCAGCTTGTCAAGGTCATCCATGGCACCGTGGCCTTTGGTGATCTTTTCGAGGATCTCATACAGGCGCTTGTTTCCGATACGGCAGGGTGAGCACTTTCCGCAGCTCTCTTCTACGGTAAAGTCGAGGTAGAATTTTGCAACAGACACCATACAGTCATCCTCGTCCATAACTATCATACCGCCTGAGCCCATCATGGAGCCAGAGGCTATCAGGTTATCATAGTCAATGGGGGTGTCGAGGTGCTTCTCGGTGAGGCATCCGCCCGAAGGGCCACCGGTTTGAACGGCTTTGAACTTTTTGCCGCCTTTAATGCCACCGCCAATTTCAAAGATCACTTCACGCAGGGTGATACCCATAGGCACTTCAATCAGGCCCACGTTGTTGATTTTTCCCGCAAGGGCAAAAACCTTGGTACCTTTTGATTTTTCAGTGCCGATGGAGGCAAACCACTTGGCGCCTTTATTGAAAATAACCGGAATGTTGGCATAAGTTTCTACGTTGTTTACGTTGGTAGGCATGCCAAGGTATCCGCTCTCTGCCGGGAATGGGGGTTTGAAGGTGGGTTCCCCCCTATGGCCTTCCATGGAGTGAATCAGTGCTGTCTCTTCGCCGCACACAAATGCGCCGGCACCGTAACGCAGCTCAATATCAAAGTTATAACCGCTGCCCAGGATGTCTTCGCCCAGCAAACCATATTCGCGTGCCTGGGCGATGGCAACCTTGAGGCGGTGTATGGCCAGCGGATATTCTGCACGGATATAAATAAGACCTTTGGTTGCGCCAATGCAATAGCCGTTAATGGCCATGGCTTCGAGCACCGTGTGGGGATCACCTTCGAGGATGGAGCGGTCCATAAACGCGCCGGGGTCACCCTCGTCAGCGTTGCATACCACATACTTCTGCGCCCCTTTTACGCCTTGGGCAATTTTCCACTTCACGCCGGTGGGGAAACCACCGCCGCCACGTCCACGCAAGCCCGAGTCGATCACAATCTGTATGGCTTCTTCGGGGGTCATCTCGAGCAACACCTTGCCAAGAGCCTCATAACCATCGGCAGCCAGGTATTCGTTCACATTTTCGGGGTCGATCAGACCACAGTTGCGCAGTGCAATTCGAATCTGCTTTTTGTAAAAGCCCATGTGCTTCGAATCGGGAACATGTTCTTTCTTCACCGGGTCTTTGTAGAGCAGGCGATCCACCTTACGGCCCTTGAGGGCATGCTCGGCTACAATATCGGCGGCATCTTTGGGCTGCACGCCAACGTAGAAGGTGTTGTCGGGAATCATTTTCACGATGGGGCCCTGCTCACAGAAACCAAAGCAACCGGTTGTTACCACCTGCACATCGTTTTCAAGGCCCTTCTCCTTGACTTCCTTCTTCAAATTCTCATAAAGCACGTCGCTGGCCGAAGCACGGCAACCCGTACCACCACAAACCAGCATATGCGTTTTGAATTTTGCCATTACTGTTTTCCTCCTTTTATGTTAGTCAATTTTTTCGTAATTCACCGGAATGATTCCTTCGAGCAATTCGCCGGTTTTAATGTATTTTTCAATAATATCATCGGCTTTCTTGCTGTCGACATAGCCAAAAACCACGGGTTCCTGGTTGGGCAGGGTTACCTCAATGGTGGGTTCGGCATAGCAGTATCCCATGCAGCCGGTTTGCGATACAATAGCGTCGATGTTGCGCTTGTCGAGCTCTTCCACCAGGAATTCCATCACCTCCTTGGCACCCGAAGCAATGCCACAGGTAGCCATGGCTACCTTGATCTGCACTCGGCCCTCAGGGTTGTCGCTTTTTTCTCGTAAGGCGATTTTCGACTGAAGGTCAGCCTTCATATTTCTCAAATCAGCCAGTGATTTAATTTTCGTCATTTGTTAATCTCCCATTAATTTAATGTTGAAAAAGTATTTTGTTTTTAACTTGGTTTCAATATTATTTGGCCTTTATGGCCAAAAGATTCTCAATTATCATTTCCTTCAAAAACCGCATCACCTGCGGGTCGTTTATCGGAAGGCCATCCAGCGCTTCCTTCACTTCTTCCGTGTCGAACACGTATTCTTCATCATTCACCCGGTGTGTGTATACAAACCTTATCTCCGGGTTTGCACCTGCCAGCAGCACCATTACCCCTGCCATATCGCCCAGGGGCGGCCGGTCGAGGTGGTTGTGCACAAAAGTTGCCTTCAGCATGGTGCCCCTGCCCTCTTCCGAGGAAATTTGCAAACTTCCACCCGTGGCTTCTGCATTCTGCTTGAAAAGCGGAATACCCAGGCCAACTTTGCGGGTAGTGCGCGAGGTAAAGTAAGGGTCGGTTACCCTTTCCAGCACCTCGGCAGGCATACCGCGGCCATTGTCATTCACCTCTACCGCCATGGTGTTGGCGGCCGGGTTTTCATCAATGCTGATGCCTATATTGCTGGCCCCAGCGCTGATGCTGTTCTGTGCGATATCGAGTATGTGCAACGACAAGTCCTTCATCCTTTAGTGCTTTTCAATGCGTGTGCTTCGGTTATCGGTGCGGTGCAAAGCCTTTCGAATCTCATCGAAGCTGCGGCGCTCCATCTCAAAAATGGTAATGCCTGATCCGATGGCGTCGGGGTGATGTGCATCCGAGCTCCTGATAAAAGTGTAGGAGGCGATCCACGGGAACTGTTCCGCAATTTTTTCTGCAGTGGTGAAGCGCGAAATTTCCAGTGCATCGGCCTTGATGCCCGGTGGCACAAAGCCCAGCTGGCTGGTAAGGCTGTATTTTGGCCGGTCGATGTGCGCCGGAATGAACAGCCCGCCCAGGCGGTGCACCTCATCTTCTATCTGGTCGAGCGTCTGATCCAAACCCGATATTAGCAGCCTTTCTTCTTCCTCCACAATCATTTCCTCCTCATCAAGTACTACCTGGTATCCAAAATATTTGGGGTCATTCTTGATGTCGGGCAAATACCTGTCGAGGTATTGCTGAAAGGAAGCCAGTTTTTCAAAATTTTCAAAGAACGCTAAGCAATGGGCTTCTTCGCGGGTGGTGACTTCAGCGCCACACAGTACGAATATTCCCTTTTTCTGGGCCAGTTTGCTTACCAGTGGCCCGTGTTTGGTGCTGTTGTGGTCGGTTATTCCCAGGATATCTATACCCCGGCGGGCAGCCGTTTCCACAATTACTGCGGGACTCATTTCAAGATCGCCGCAAGGCGACAACACGGTATGCACATGCAAATCGGCCCTGAACGAGTTCATTATTTCAATAATTCATAGAGCTTTCCGCTGATCTCAAACGTTGCCAGGCTGGTACCGAGAATTGGAATCTCCTCCCCATTGCTTTGAATGGCCGTATCCTGTTCGGGTGTGTTGTCCGAAACCAGGATAATGGCTGCCAAATCTTTCAAAGAGGCAATGGCCATGACATTCTTATGCGTTTGCAGCGTGATCCATATTTCACCTGCATCGGCATTGCCCATTACGTCGCTCAGCAGATCGGACACATAACCGCCTGTAACCTCGCGATTCAGTCCGTTCATTCCGCTGTATACCTTCAACCCAAGTTTTTCTGCTATTTCGGCTACCCTCATGGTGTAATATCTTTAGTTTTTCTGCTCGCCAAACTTCTCGTTGCCCCATATCTCTTTCATGATTTCCATGCTTTCGTGGTGGCTGAGCCATTCCTTTTGTTCGTATTTCTTTTGAATAAAGATGCAATGGGTAATCTCTGCCCTACCTTGTGCAATGTCCTGCGCCAGGGCGTTGCAGGTGGGCGAGCCGCAAAGGCCGCAATCCACGTAAGGCAGCGATTTCATGATTTCGCGCACCATTTGCATCTTCAGCATGGCGCGTTTGGTATCGTCGTCGAGTTTATCCATAGATCGTGGCAAAACCTTTTTTACGGCAATATTTTCCATAAGGAAATCACGATATTGCATCATGGAGGCAGCTTCCTGGTTCAGGCCCTCGCCAGGCAGTTCAGTACCGGCTTCACTGGCGTGCTTTTGCAGGCGCTCAACGGTAAAGAAGCGGTTGCCGCTGGTTAGAATACCACCGGCACAGCTTTGGTCGCAAGCCCTGAGCTCCAAAAAGTCGATATCGCGGTTCTCTTCGTTTTCGAGGCGCTCCAGAAACTCAATCACATTGCTGATTTCATCGATTGCCAGGGCCCTTCCCGGCATCAGCGAAGATTCGCCCTCAGTAAGACTCCAGAGCATTTCCTGCGGCTCAAGGGCCGAAAGTGAGGGTACCTTGCAGGTGTTTTTGCCCGAGTGGCCTTGCTTCACACTGGTATATACCTTATTAAAAATAAAATCCATGTTGATCACACCGGTAATATCCGATGTTTCATCGCCCACGGGGCTTTTAACTGCTGCAATTTTGGCGGCGCAAGGCGTAATGTAGAAAATTCCGATCTCATCGGCCTTGGCCCCCTGGTCAATCAGTTTTTTGCGGAAGTATGTCGCTGCAATATCAAGCGGCGCCTTCAGCAGCATGAGGTTTTCAGTCATAGCCGGAAACTGCACCTGGATGAGCCTTACAATTGCCGGACAAAAAGTCGATATCAGGGGCTTTTTTTGCGGGTACTCCTGGATATATTCTTCCATTGCGCCCTGCAAAATGCGGGTACCATGCTCCACCTCGAAAATGTGGGTGAAGCCCAGGTCGTGCAGCACACTGCAAATCTGGTTAATGGAAACCTTTTCAGGAAACTGACCCAGCAGCACGTTGGGAATAAGTGCCACGCGATGCTCATACTCGAAAATCCGACTAAAGTCGTCCTGCTCAACAATTATGGCACCCACCGGACAGGCCATATAGCACTTCCCACAATCCACACAGCGGTTGTCGGTCAGCTCGGCTTTCCCGCCATGAATGCGAATGGCCTCTGTGGGACACACATTCATGCAATGGGAGCAGCCAATGCAAACCTCCTTGCGAAACTTCAGTGCGTGATGGAAGTATTTAACTGCCATGGGTTTTAATTGAAAAACATGGTTATTTCAAGTGTTGTTCCTTTATTTACTTCGCTGGATATCTCCAGTTTATCGGCATTCTTCTTAATATTGGGCAGGCCCATTCCCGCTCCAAAGCCCATTTCGCGCACTTTGCTGCTGGCCGTGGAGTACCCTTCCTGCATGGCCAGGTCAATATCGGGTATGCCGGGCCCTTCGTCAACCAAGCGGATGGTAATGGATTCTGTGCTCACATCCACGTAAATGGTCCCACTGAAAGCATGGGCCACCACATTCACCTCGGCTTCGTAACAGGCCACCACGGTGCGCTTGATAATTCCCATATCCACATTGAGCTGCTTCAGAATCTTCTTTATCTCGCTCGAAGCATAGCCAGCGCGGGTAAAATTCCCACCCTCCACATTGTACTCAAAGTGCATGGTATGCGAATCGTGGCTCATTATTTAAAAGATCGGTTTTACGCCGGCTTCGAAAAGCAGACCACAGGTTTTGAAAACAGAATAACGGCATTCAATAATGATCAACTCGTTATCGCGAGCCAGCTCAAGCATCTCCACGCTTGCCTTCTTGTTGCGGGCCAATATAACACAATGAATGTCGGACATTTCAGCAGTACGGATGGTTTGCATATTGTTGAGGCCGGTAATGAGCAACACATGATCATTTTTCAGCGTGAGCACATCGCTCATAAGATCGGAGGCAAAGGCCACCTCGATGGTGTAATCGAGCCGGTCCATGCCACAAATCAACTTACCGTCAAGCAATTTTACAATATCCGCTACCTTCATTCTGTTTTTTCTTATTAAATCTCGCCCGGTTTCCGGCGCCCTGCCTGCCGAAGCCAGCATGCAAAACTTTGCTTTTCAGGGCGCTATCAAAAACCACTGCAAAATTAACTACTTAAATATCAAAAACCAAAGAAAGTTGTTAATTTATTCACATTATAAAAAAACAGACAAGCTAGGACAAAGTATTAACTTGTCATTTATTTTTATCGACTGAAACAAAAAAGGGCCATAAAGGCCCTGTAATTTATAAACAGTCTAAGTAACAGACCAATTGAATGAGGAAAGTGGCGTCAGTCTTGAAAAAGGAAGAAGGTAAGCCGGAATTTACCGGTTCAGCTTATTCAAAATAACCGCAAGATCGGAGTAAATACTCGTATTTTCCACAATAATGTTTTCAGGCACTTTAATGGATTGTGGGGTAAAATTCCAGATAGCCTTAATACCCCATGCCACCATAAGGTCGGCCGTTTCCTGGGCACGATGGTCGGGCGTGGTAATAATACCTATACGGGCAGGGGTTTTGCGCGAGAGGTCGCGAAAATCATCCACTCCGAATATCTTGACCTCTTTAACCTGTAAGCCAATTACCGCTGGATCAATATCGAAACCCGCAACAATTTTTAACCCATATTGCTTAAGGCCATCATAATTGATCAGGGCTTTGCCCAGGTTGCCCACACCAAAAAGAAATGCGTTTTCCTGGGTATTAAAATCAAGGAACACCACGATGTTTTCAATGAGCTTATCTACACTGTAACCTATTTTGGTTCGCCCCTTTACGCCTGTATAAGAAAGGTCCTTAGTTACCAGGGTGGCATCCATTTTGAAGGTGGCGGCTATCTGGCTGCTCGAAACAAATTCGATATTATTAATCTTGAGCGACTTAAAGTAGCTGAGATAACCAGGCAAACGCCTCAGCGTGGGCTCTGGCACTGCCTGTCCATCAGCCTTCTGCATATTATTGTTCGGGAGCTTCATATGGGGTGTTTCCTTTATATTTGGTTAATTCATTGGGAATTAGTTGTTAACAAACTCATGATCACCTTTTTTCAATGAGCAGGAAGGTATTATTGTCGAATTAATTCTTTATTGCAAAGTTATATTTTTTCACAATTCAACAACTAATAAAAATATTAAATTGTTATTTTTTTAACAACTTAATGTTTTTCCTTCACTCTTTTCATTTAATTAATAAGGCAACTATTTATTAATCAGCAACTTGTTGTTTTCACGGAAAAAATCACAAAAAGACATTACAGAATAAATATAATTAAAATTTCCGAAAACTGTAAGCTAATAACTGATTTTTTTCGTGAATAAGACTCTTTTAGATTAAAGGAGGGGTTGTTGCCGGGTACCTTTCCAGGGTTTTTTCCAGGTTCGGCTACCGTTTGCAGCAAATCCTGACAGTGATTCCTGGAAGAAGATATTGTAACAACCCCTCCTCAATGAGCTTTAGATGGCATTAATGCCTCTTGCGGGGATAGTAGTGCGTGTGCAATAAATCGTGTGAGCGATGTCCCAGGGGTTCGTGCAGGAATGACTTGTAAATCTCTGTAACCTCAGGGTTATCGTGCGATTTGCGCAAAGTCATATGCTCATCCTCGTCGTAAATACCGGCTGCACGTTTCTTGCGAATCTCCATGTTGGTTGGAATGGGCTGACCACCACCACCGATACATCCGCTGGGGCAAGCCATTATCTCAATGAAATGGAAATTGGCCGTTCCGTCCTTCACTCGGTCCATCAGGATCTTGGCGTTGGCCAGTCCGTGGGCAATGGCCACTCTCAATTCCACCCCTTCGAGGAATTTCCATTCGGGCAACACATCCTTGATCTTAATGGCGGCTTCCTTCACGCCTTCCATGCCCCTTACCGGTTTAATGTTGAGGTTACTGAAAGGCACCTCGCGACCGGTTACGATTTCGTATGCTGAGCGCAGGGCAGCTTCCATCACACCACCGGTGGTTCCGAAAATTACAGCCGCGCCAGTGGATTCGCCAAGAATGCTGTCATAGCCTTCGTTGTCGAGTTTGTTGAAGTCGATACCAGCTTGGCGGATCATCATGCCAAGTTCACGGGTGGTCAAAACAAAGTCAACGTCTTTATAGCCACTTCCGCGCATTTCGGGTCTGTCTGCCTCAAATTTCTTTGCGGTACATGGCATTATCGAAACCACGATCATGTCGGCAGGATTCTTGTTCACCTTCTCGGCATAATAGGTCTTGGCCAGGGGCCCAAACATTTGCTGGGGCGACTTGCAGGTTGACAGGTTGTCGAGGAATTCAGGATAAAGGTGCTCCTGGAATTTGATCCAGCCGGGTGAGCAGCTGGTCATCATAGGCAGGGCCACATCTTTGCCATCTACCAAGGCTTCTTTCAGGCGGCGAAGCAGCTCATTGCCTTCTTCAATAATAGTGAGGTCTGCGGTAAAGTCGGTGTCGAGCACCTTGTCGAATCCAAGCCTGCGCAATGCGGCCACCATTTTACCGGTGACCCGTGTGCCGGGCTCCAGGCCAAACTCCTCGCCAATGGCTACGCGTGTAGCAGGAGCAGTTTGTACCACTACAAATTTGTTTGGGTCGTAAATCACGTCGAACACCTGGTCGATATAGGTGCGCTCGGTAAGGGCTGCTGTGGGGCAGCGGTTGATACACTGACCGCAGTTGGTGCAAACCACATCGTTCATAGGCTTATCGAGGAAAGTAGAAATCCGCATCTCATTGCCCTTGTGGGTTACGGCAAGTGCGCTCACATGCTGCAGTTGCGCACAGGTACGCACGCAGCGCTGGCAGCGAATACATTTGCTGTCGTCCTTGGCAATGGAGGGGCTGGAAATATCCTGCACCTTATCCTTTTCTTTCACCAGGTCGATAAACACATGGTCGCCAATGCGGTATTCATTCGATATTTCCTGCAATTCGCAATGTCCGTTCTTGAAGCATTTGGTGCAGTCAGCATTGTGCTCGGCAAGCAGAAGCTCTACAATGTGTTTGCGTGCCTGACGCACTTTCATGCTGTTGGTCATGATCTCCATACCTTCGCTTACAGGGGTTGCACAAGAGGCTGGCAACAAGCGGGCACCTTTCTGCTCAACCACACACACACGGCAATTGCCGGCTACACAAAGGTCATCGTGGTTACACAAAGTGGGAACATTGAAATTCAGTTTGCGGGCGGCTTCCAGAATGGTGGTTCCCTCATCTACCGAAACAGCGATGTTGTTGATCTTAAGGTTTACTTTATATTTACTCATGGTCTTTTCTCCTGTAAAAGTTTAATAGCCGGTTAGTAAATGATCTCCTCCCGGAAGTTATTGATAATAGAATTGAAAGGGTTGCCCACTGACTGGCCGAGCCCGCATTTGGAAGCGATCTTCATGGTGTCAGAAAGTTTCTGGAGGGTTTCCAGGTAAGGGGGTGGCTTTACTCCTTTCTTAACCGATTCAATACCTTTAAGGAGTTGCTGGCATCCAACGCGGCAAGGCGTGCATTGACCACAGGATTCTTCCTCGAAGAACTCCAGGTAATCATGCAAAATATTGTACATAGAGCGTGAGCTGTTGAACAGCATCATAGAACCACCGGTAGGAATCCCTTCAAAACCAATAAGGGTTTCTTTAAAGTGTTTACGTGCAACGCAAAATCCGGAAGCACCTCCCACCTGAACGGCTTTTGTATCGCCATCACCAAACTCATTAACAAAGTCAAGCAAGCTCATACCCAGTTCCAACTCATAAATGCCAGCCTTAGGGGTGTCGCCTGAGATACTGAACACCTTGGATCCTCTTGAGTCGAAGGTTCCGAGATCCTTAAACATTTGAGGACCAAGATTTGCGATCATCAAGGCAAAGACCAGGGTTTCCACATTATTTATGGAGGTAGGTTTTCCGAGATAGCCATGCTGGGTGGGAAACGGGGGCTTATTGCGGGGTTCTCCGCGATGGCCTTCCATTGATTCCATCAGTGCTGTTTCTTCGCCGCAAACGTAGGCACCACTTCCCGAGCGAACAAACACGGTAAATTCGAAATTGTGCTCCTTCATTTGCTTATTGAATTCCTTCATCTTTTCGTGCAGCATGGGCAGCAGGAAGTTATACTCAGCCCTGAGGTAAATATAACCTTCTGTGGCACCTATAGCCTTACCGCAAAGCGCCATACCGGCCAGTACCTTTTCGGGTACCTGGGTCAAAATCTCACGATCCTTGAAAGTACCGGGTTCGCCCTCGTCGGCATTGCAAATCACATATTTCTGATCAGCCTCTTCATTCTTGGCAAATTTCCATTTCAATCCGGTTGGAAAGCCTGCACCTCCCCTGCCCCTGAGGCCTGAGTCGATCACATCGAGAATAATCTCGTCGCTGGTGCGTTTAAAAGATTTATCGAGAATGGCCAAATGATCGACTTTCTCAAAAATGAGGTCTACTTTTTTGATTTTATTTTCCATAATAAGTTGTTTTCTTTTGATTTGAAAAAAATACCCTGATTGCTATTCCTATTTGGTTTTCTTCAGGTATTCCTGAACCACTTCAACGGCTTTCTCGGGCGTAATTTCCGGATAAATCTCATCATTTACCAACATGACCGGACCTTTGTGGCACCATCCCAGGCAGTTAGCCTGCAGCAAGCTGAATTTGCCATCGGAGGTAGTCTCACCCAGCTTCACCTTAAGCATATCCTCAAGGGTGCTGATGATGGCGTCTTTACCTTTCATGTGGCATGTAATGGTCTTGCATACGCGAATAATGTTCTTTCCACGCGGCACCGTGTCGAGGAAAGTGTAAAATGAAGCAGTGCCAAACACATCGGCAGTGCTCAGGTCGAGCTCGGTGGCAATGGCCACCATTGCATCTTCTGACAGAAACCGCTCCGACTGAACCACGGCCTGCAGAATAGGCATCAGGCTGTTGCGCTCGCGGCCGTGAATGTCGGCCTGCTCTTTTACGAATTCTTCAATTTTAGTCATATTTAATCCCTTTTAATAGTTTGTTGTTTGTATTTATTTGGGCTTGAAAATCATATTTTTCGGGCCAAATATAGCAACTAGTTTTTAATTAAATAATTTTTTCTTTAATAATTTAACCAAAACAACCTTATTTAGAATGATACTAAATAATTTTTTCTCCAATATAGATTTAATATACTGTATAACAGTATATTAACAATAAAAATTAAATAAAGGAAATCTGGAAAATCAAAAAGAAAAGACAGCCTAAAAAGAATTTATTAACGAAATAATCTCATTGGCTGACCATGCAACAGGTTCGGAAATTTGTTCGCCTACCCTTAGATCGGAGGGTTGAACACCGATGACCCAAATTTCTGAATCAAAAAACTCTGAAAGTTTGTTAAGGGAGATATTATGGCTATGACAGGTGGAATCAATAACCTTTTCGACAGGAATAGCCTGCCAATAGCCAGGTTCTTTCTCAAAGTTAACGCAATCAATAAAAATCAAGACATCGGGTTTTTCGCGGTTGATGGCAGAAATATAGCGCTCGACCCCTGTTTCGGGAATAATTACAACACGGTTGTTTCGGCTTCTAATTTCCCTGGCAATGAAAGGCCCCACTCCATCATCGCTTCTCAGAACATTACCAATTCCGGCAAAAACGATTCTAAGGTTGTCATTAGAAAGCAGGTGCTTAATTTTATCCATGAATTAAAGGAGATCCTTTACCAGTGTTTGCCTGAGGCAGTTGGGGCAAATAAGGTTGAACATGTCCTTCCTTTTCAGGTGATCCAATACCTCCACTTCAGTATCTTCCCTGCTTGCCAGTTGGAGGCGTTCGTTCAGCATGTTAAGGTTAATAATATTTGAAAACGCTTTTGGACCAAGGACATTATGAATGTATTTGTAATGTTCGCGCGTTGTAATAACGGCATCGCACGACTGGCAAACGAGCAACTCCTTTTCCTGTTTTTCGATCATGCTTTCGCGGTTAAAGGCTGAGAGATCGAAAATCTTATCAGAAAGAGCTACCCCTTTCCCGGTAATGCAATGCAGCTCACATTGCCCGCAAAAAATGCAAAGGCCCATGTCGCGGGTAATCACTCTCACTTTCTTTTCCTTGTCGTCAACAAACTTGATGGCACCGGGAGGGCAAACATTGGCGCAGGTTTCGCAACCAACGCAGTTTGCATCGTCAACCACAGGCTTTCCCCGATAATTTTCATATGGGGTATGGGGCTCATTGGGGAAACGGCTTGTATAGGCTGGTGAAAACAGCGACACAATGGCTTCTTTTATTTCCCTGATCTTTGGATAGTTCATGACAGTAATTATTTGTGGTCAAACTAAAACGAGGCAAGGAAGCCCAGGCAATCAGGAACCGGCAGGCTTTTCAAAACTTTTGGCAATTTTTTCCTCTTTCTGAACCTGCTCCTTGTAATCGTCGGCCACACTCTTCTTCCACATGGGGAAACCGTAATGATAAGCCGCCCTTGCCAGGGAGTGTGCAGCCACGGTTGAGGCGAGGAAAAGCAAGGGTATTGAGATCAGAGCCTTAAGGCCTATCTCTGTGAACCCGAACCTTACAAAAACACCCAATAAAATACACCAGGTGCCCAGTGTTACGCATTTTGTTGCCGACTGAAGCCGGTTATACACATCAGGAAAGCGAAGCAATCCGAGGCATCCAAGAAGGTCGAAAAGGATACCGATAGAAATCAATATCAGGCTAATTGTCTCACTCATTTAGCTTGTTCCTCCCTAAATATTTTGCAAGCGTTAGCGTTCCGATAAAACTTAGTATTATCCAGGCAATCCCGATATCGAGTATGAACATTCGGTTGGTTTTCATGGCGATAATGGCCGTAATACCAACCACCAGGATACCCAGAATGTCAATACCAACCATTCGGTCGGCAATGGTGGGACCCTTAATTACCCTATAAAGACACATGAAGCACATGGCAATCAGGGCATAAAGGAAAAAGTTGATCAAAGGGCTCATTCAAAAATCCTCCTGATATATTTTTCAAACCGTCCACAAATTTTTTTCGAATACAACTCAGCATCGTGAGAGCTGACGTAAATCCAGTGTATGTATATATAATCATCAATAATGTCAATGGTAATGGTTCCCGGGGTCATGGTAATTGAGTTTGCCAGCATGGTACGGGCCATTTCGCCTTTCACATTCAGTTTAACTTTAACGATACCCGGTTTTATCGGAAGCCCAGGGTGGAGCACCCTGTAAGCCACATCAAAGTTGGCCTTGATGCATTCCCAAAGGAAAATAAAAAGGTAAATTACCGCCCAGAAATACCTGTGGGGATGAAAAAACATTCGCGACCCCCTGGGGTAATACCCGCCGAAAATGGCGGCAGAAATTGCGGCGCAAACCGCACCAACTATCAGGTTGCCGGCATCCAGGCTGAAAGTGAATAACAGCCAGATAAGCATTAAAACAATGAAAAGAGCTATGTAACGCATGGCTAAACCCCTATTATTGGTTGTGAATAATTAAGCAAATTCATAAGGTCGTTCACTGCAGGCGTAAGGAAAATATCCCTGAATACGGGAATGATAAGTAAGCTAAGCAGCAGGCAGAGCCCAGCCAATACAAGCATTGAAAACAGCATACTGAAGGGCGCTTCGCCAAATTTCTTCAAATCCTTGAATCTGAGATTGCCTGAAAAGGCGTAACGGTGTACTTTCATAAACGAGGCCAGCGTGATGATGCTGACCAGGACTGCCAGCGCAGCCATCAGGTAAAACTGGCCCTGCACAGCCGCGATAATAATAAGCAGCTTGCTGAAAAATCCGTTAAAGGGGGGTATCCCTGAAATGGCCATGGATGCCCCGAAAGAACTGGTAGAGGTTAAGGGCATGTTTTCCGACAGGCCACCAAGTTCCTTCAGCATGCGGGTGCCTGTTTTATATTCAACCGCACCGGAATTAAGAAACAGAAGACCTTTAAATACAGCGTGATTAACCATATGGTACAGCCCGCCTGCAATGGCCATAACAGCCACCGCTTTGTTTCCGTTTACAGAAAGGATCACCATACCCATGCCAAGGCCAAGAAATACATACCCCATCTGACTAATGCTGTGATAAGCCAGCAGGCGCTTGAAATCCCATTGGCCAATGGCCAGAAATACCCCGCCAACCATTGAGATGGTTCCGATAACCAGGATCAGCATGGACATTTCGTAAGTAAGCTCAAACATATTGAAGAAGAGCCGCATGATGGCATAAACCCCAACAGCTTTGATCAGCACCCCCGAAAGCATGGCCGATATGGGTGCAGGAGCCGATGAGTGGGCATCGGGCAACCATGCGTGAAACGGGATCATGGCAGCTTTCAGGCCAAAGCCGGCAATAAAAAGTATCTGGATAAAGAGCAGCGAGGGGCTGCTTCCTTCCTGTTTCAGCACCCTGGAAATATCAGCGATATTAAGGCTGCCGGTTTTCCAGTATAAAACGACGATACCCAGCAGCACCAGAAGCGAGGCTAGGCCGCCGAGCACCTGGTATTTGAATGAGGCTTCAAGTTCTTCGCGTTCAATACCAAAGGCCACCAGCGCATAACTGGAAATAACGGCAATTTCCAGGAAAATGAACATGTTAAACAAGTCGCCAGTGATCACAACCCCGTTCATGCCCGCTACCATCAAACAGAAAAGTGCGTAAAAATATTTATCACCGGTAAATTTCTTCAGGTAAGAAATGGAGAAGAAGGAAGCAAAGAAGGCCATCATATTAATGATCGACAGCATTAAAACGCTGAGTCCGTCAACTACAAACTGAATACCCACGGGCACCCCGTTGATAAGTTCCCAGCCACCCACATAATAAACGAAAACGGCCGAGTCGCGGAAAAAGAACATGACAGAAAGCGCAAGGAGCATCAGCATAAGGATTGGCGTAAGCACTTTGCCCATGTTTTTCCAGTACCCGGAAAACACGGGAATGGCAAACGCCCCGGCCAACGGCAAAATGACAAAAAATGGGATAAGAGCACTCATCTGATCAGCCTTTTAAATTTTTAATTTCCCTGATATCGAATGTTCCGTGTTTTCTGTAAACCCTGATTGCAATGGCTAATAGCATAGCGGTCGTAGCCAGGCCAATCACAATTACCGTAAGGACCATTGCCTGAGGCAAAGGATCGACAAAATTTGTTTCAGCAGATCCCTTAACAATGATCGGGGCCACACCATCGTGCACATACCCGATCAGGATAAGCAACAGGTTGATGCTGTATTCCATAATGCAGATACCAAGCACAATCTTGATCACATTACGGCGTGTTATCACACCATAAAGTCCCACCAGAAAAAGCACAAAGCATAAAAAATAAAGGATCATTTCTCTTCCTCCTTAAATATTACGAATGCCAGAAAAATGGTGAACAGTGCTGCTGCTACTTCAATGCCGATCAAGATGTTGAACAATGGGATGATGCCGGCGCTTATCAGTTGCCCAGCAGTGCCTATGGGCAAAAAGTTATTAAAAAACACCTTTGTCCCCAGCAAAAACCCAACGGCAGCCATGATCAGGATGCAAAATATCGCGATGTTTTCAAGGGCTGAAGACTCTTCCTTGATTCTTCTCAGGTGCATGATATTGTCGCCATAGGCAAGCACCAGCAAAATAAAGGCCCCGGCAATAATGGTTCCCCCTGCAAACCCGCCTCCGGGCGAAAGGTGCCCATGCGTTACAATATAAAGCCCAAAGAGAAAGACTACTCCGCCTATGATACGGGTCACTGTCTTAACAATATTCGTCATTCCTGTCATGATCCTTATTTCCTCCCTTTAAGACGTAAAACGGTTAAAATGCCAACCACAGCAGTAATCAGGATGGTGGCTTCACCAAGTGTATCATAAGCCCGGAAGTCGAATAAAACCCCTGCTACCAGGTTGGCGCTTCCTGTAAGCTCTACCCCCTGCTCAAGGTAAACTTGCGCCATACGGGCTGAATGCACCCCAAATGGATCGAGATTTAAGGTTGATTTCACGAAGAAATACAGAAACCCCACCACAAACAAGAGGCCGGTCACGAAATAAACAGCCGAGCGAAGATTTACATAACGCACCCCTTCAACCTTGATGGTGGCGCCTTCGGTAAGGTCTTCGCGGGTGCTGATCCTGATCACGGCAATCATGATGATCAGGGTTATGATCTCGACCACGATCTGCGCAATGGCCAGGTCAGGCGCTTTCAGCAGCAGGAAACAGATCACAAGCCCGAAACCAGTGATTCCATATGCAATGACCGCCGAAAGCAAATCGCGCGCGTGCAGGGTGTAAATCGACCCGGCGATCATCAAAAGGATTATTACGGCAAGAAGCGCTTCCATAGTTCAAATGGTTTATAAAAAGATGATAAACATAACCAGTAAACCGGCAATGATCCAGATCAGGTAAACCGGCAAAACGCCGAGGTGGAGCCAGCTTAATGCCTTACTGATGCCCAGAACCGTTCCCCTGGAAATTTCATAAATGTCGAAATACTTCTTTTCAGCGGCCTTGTACATTGAATTCAGGAAGCTGTTACCCCATATGGTTTTGAAAAACTCGCCTGCGTGAAAGCTTGATGTGGTGTCATTCGGCTCACCAAGGATAAAAGGTTTCTCTACCCTGATATTCTTTTTGAAAAGTAATAAGTAGAATACCAGGCCAAGGATAATTGAAATCAGCACCAGCAGCGAAACGGTTGAAGACTCCCAAAAACCGATATAGGAGAAACTGCCGCTAACCGACTGTATCACCTTTGGAATAACCCAACCTGAAGCAAATACCCCCAAGCCAATACAAATGACTGCCAGCACTAATTGAGGAATACTCATAAAGTAATTTTTCTCGCGCAAGGTTTTGTATGTAGGATTCAGCGGCCCCATAAATATCCCCGAAAGGAATTTGATAAAGCTGGCAAGGGTTAGCGCCGAGCCAAACATGGTCAGGGCCAGCCAGACTATCCACAACTGATTAGCAATTCCACTTCCTTGTCCAAATTCAACAATGCCTTGGTAGATGAGCCATTTCGATGCAAATCCGTTTAAAGGGGGTATACCTGAAATTGAAAGGGCAAAAATAATTGACGAGAAAAATGTTAGTGGCATAACCTTTGACAAGCCCCCAAGGTCTTCAATGTTGTGCTTCCCGGTATGTTTCTCCACATGTCCGGCCGCTAAAAAAAGGCCACTTTTATAAAGGGCATGGTTAAACATATGAAATAAACCACCTGCTACTCCAAGGGGTGTTCCCAAGGCAAAGCCAGTAACCATATAACCTACCTGCGAAACGGCGTGATAACCCAGCAGTCGCTTATAATCATGTTGCGCCAGGGCCATCATTACAGCAATAATAATGGTAGAAACCCCGATAACAAGAACCGCCAATGTAATCCAATCGTTAATTATGAACATGCTGTTGAATAACCTGGCAAGGAAATAAATACCAAGCAGCTTGTCGAGCGAGGCCGGCATCAAAGCCGATGAGCTTGCCGAAGCATGTGTGGCATAATCGGGTACCCAGGTATGGAAAGGGAATGCACCGGCCTTGGTAAATGCACCGATCAGCAGGCAAACAAAGGCAATGACAGTAATCAGGCTTGTGGTGGGCACACTCATGGCCGAAATCGACAAGGGGTATCCCAGCCGCCAGAGAATCGCCAACCCCAGGATCATGATGCCATCCGATGCCCCGATCAGGATAAAGGTTTTCTTTGCCGCAGCAGCGGTAACGCTGTTGTATCCTTTAATCAGTTTGTAAAGGGTAATGCCAAGTATGCCCCAGAAGAAGATAAAAAGCAGCATATGGTCGGCCAGAACCGCACCGTTTGAGCAACCCGCGGTGATCAGCACATAGGTAAAGAAACTCCTTGGTCTGATTCGCGGGAGAAGGTATCCAATGGAATACACCGAAACAAGAAGCGTAAACAAGCCAACAAAAATGATAATCAGTTTAGCCAGGCTGTCAACATTCAGCATGGTAAAACTCTCGGCTTGAACCAGCAAATCATGCATTTGACTACCCTCGGAGAAAAATTTTTGTCCAAGACCCAGGTTCATCATGCCACCGTCTGTAAAATAGAGCCTGCAGGAGTAAAAAAGACTCACTGCAGCCACCAGTGAAGCAACGATTCCCTTTGCGGTAAAATATTTTCTCGGCACGGCATACAGGATAATTCCCACAATGACCGGCAAAAAAATGATTATGTATACCTCTCTCATCATGATCTCAGGTATTTTTTCCAAACAGATTTTTTTTCAGGGTTTGAGTACGTTGCTGCGACAATTGAATGAGGCCGCGTCCATCGAGCACTCGTTGACGGGTGCGAGAATCATATACATGGGCCATACGTTCGGTGCAACAATAGCAAGGGTCCACCGCAGCCAACGCCAGGGTGGCGTCGGAGATGGTTTGGCCCACGCATGATTTTTTAAAGGTGGCTACATTCACATAGCTGGGGGCCCTAATCTTATGCCTTACAGGCGAGTTGGAGCCATCAGTGATCACATAATGAAAAACTTCGCCCCTCGGAGCTTCGGCCCTGCCGGCACCATTGCCCTCTGGTATATTTTTTACCTTCACATCAATCTGACCCGGGGGGTCTTTGCGGAGTTTTTCTACGCACTGTTCAATAATGCTTATTGACTCAAAAATTTCGAGAAACCTGACCACGGCCTTGGCAAACACATCGCCTTCCTGCGTTACAATAACTTTCCAGTTAACAAGCGGGTATGCTGCATAGGGGTCGTCGCGCCTTATATCCACATCAACTCCTGAGGCGCGAGCAGTGGGCCCAACCGCGCAGTAATCAAGAATGTCTTGTTTGGTCAGGATGCCGATGCCTTTGGTGCGCATGTGTATGACCGGATCGTCAATTACAGCCTTCATGAGCATCTCAGCCTTGGGCTTCACCCCGTCAAGAATCTTAAGAATCTTTGAATAGTCCTTCTCATCAATATCCCTTCTCACCCCGCCTATCTTGAACATGGCGTAGCTATTGCGGTTGCCGGTTATGATCTCAAAAAGGTCGAGTATTGGCTCACGGTATTTCCAGGCCCACATAAAAACCGTGTTGTAACCGATAAAGTGGCCTGCCAGACCCACCCACAAAAGGTGGCTGTGAATCCTTTCAAGCTCGGCAATAATGGTTCTGATGTACTTTGCCCGGTCGGGAACTTTAACTTGGGCAATCTCTTCCATGGCATTTGCAAAGGCAAAGGGATGCGAAGTGCTGCAAATGCCACAGATCCGCTCAACCACAAAAAAGACCTGTTCAAATGTCTTTGATTCGTTGATCTTTTCAATACCCCGGTGGTTGTAACCAGTCTCCCATTCAATGTCAGTAACTATTTCGCCATCGCAAAACAATTTGAATAGCTCAGGTTCTTCCTGAAGTGGGTGATAAGGGCCAACCGGTATGATTGTTTTTTGTTTCATGCAGATTTGCTGGTTAAAAGTATTTGTAATACTCTGCTTAGTATAAACGCTTACTCGCTAACAGGCTTCCTGTATGGATATTCTCCAGCGCCCCAGTTATCGCCAGAAAGCAAACTTCTCATATTGGGGTGATTCAGGAAGTTGATACCAAGCAATTCATGAATTTCGCGCTCAATCCAGTCGGCTGCCACAAACAGTGGGGTAAGCGACTCCACCTCTGGTTTCTTTTTGGGGATGCTCACCCTGATGTTTGCCAAAAGCCCGGTTTTGTCATTGCTGAAATGATAGGTAATTTCAAAAGCTTTTACGTTGTCCAGGCCGGTGGCAATAATAAAGCGGAAATTCAGCTCCTTGTAAAGGAAGGTAGCCACCTTGAGCAGGGCGTCTTTTTCAATGTCGATCAGCACCCTGTTCCTATACCTTAAAAAGGCACGTTGCACATTGTGCTTGAACTTAAACTTCATAAAATCGATGAACTCCTGGGTATCCATAGGATGTACTGTTACGATTTATTAAGAAAATTGACGATACCAGCCAGGATGGCCTCGGGCTTGGGCGGGCAGCCAGGAATGTACACATCAACAGGAATGATCTTATCGACCGGGCCTGCAAAAGTATTTCCTTCGGCAAAAACGCCACCGGTGATGCCGCAGGCCCCAATGGCCACCACCACCAAAGGCTTGGGCGCCTGGTGATAAACTTCGAGCAGTCGCGATTTGCATTTCTTGTTAATGGAGCCGGCAACCAGCAATACATCTGCATGCCGAACGCTGCCAATAAGCAGCATTCCGAAGCGCTCCACATCGTATCGGGGCGTAAGGCAGTCAAGCACCTCAATGTCGCAGTTGTTGCACGATGCACCTGCAAAGTGGTATAGCCACAACGACTTCTTAAAGCAATAACTTTTTATTCCCACAGCAAAAAAGGTTTAATAACCAAAATATGCCAGCACAATTGCAATAATGGCAAACAGGTTCATCCAAATAAAGAAGAACCGCATGGATTGCCCAATAGTAAGCCTGGGATTGGTATTTCTGACCAGTGTAATCAGCAGCACCACGCCCAAAAGCTTCAGTACAGACCAAAGAATATGAATCCCTTCAAACCTGAATCCGCCCAACAGGATAACCACCACGAACGATGGCAAAACGAGCAGCATGATGTATTTTGCAAGTTTAACCATGGCCAGGGTAAAGCCTGAGAACTCAAGGAAAATGCCCCCGGCAATCTCGGTTTCGGCATCGGCAATATCGAAGGGTACAAATGCAAGCTTTGCCTGCACGCACATCATGGACACAATAAAAAGAAGCATGCCTGAGATGCTGCCAATAAAAGCCCCCTGTTGCTGCTGAACCGCAATGATCTCATTAAGACTGATGGTATTCCCAGCTTTAAGAATAATGGCTGCCAGCACCAGCAGCAGGCTGAGTTCGTAGCCAATGATCAGTTTCATTTCGCGCGAAGCGCCCAGGTTGGCTATGGGATTTCCACTGGCAAGGGCACCGATGATATATGCCAGCGAAGGCACCATAAGCAGGTAAAACACAACGACCAGATCGCCTCTAAAACCTGAACTGATTCCGAAGCCTGGCAGCAGGATAAACACGCTCGACAGGCAAGCTCCGGCAACAGCAAGAATAGGCGCAAGCAAGAAAACCGTTTTGGCTGCATTGGATGGGATGATGGTTTCCTTGGCCATCAGCTTAACAAAGTCGTAGAATGGCTGAAGCAGCGGCGGGCCAACCCTGAACTGCACCCTGGCAGTGATTTTCCGGTCGAACCAGCTCAATAAACCACCTCCGACCCCCGCAAACAAAAGGCCCGGAAAGATCAGAAAATAAAAAATGTGTCCGGCCATGGCTACTAGATTTCTTTGATTTTTTCCCAGGCGTATTCTTTCACAAGCACATGCTTATTCAGCTCAAAAACATAAGACGCTTCATCGGGTTCCTGCTCAGTAAATGAGAGGGCGCCGTAAGGGCAGGTATCGATACACTTAAGGCTAAGGGTAAGCTCATCGAATTTGCAATAATCGCAAATGGATTTCCTGACCTCAAAAAAATGATTCATAAGGGTTCCGAATGGGCAGGCTGCAATGCACGATTTGCATGAAACGCAAAGGTTCACCGCCCGCTCAACAATTCCTTCACTCGTGCGCTCAAGGGCTTCAGCGGGGCACACCTCAATGCAGGGAGCGTCTTCACAACGGCGGCAGGTGAAGTTGAAAACCGCCATTTCGTGCAAACCTACCATACCATTATTTTTGGGATGGTGCAAATAAGCGCACTCCACAATGCATTTGTCGCACTCGCGGCATTTCATTAAATCAATAAGGATCCGTTTACTCATTTTGCTATTCCTTTATTGATATTGATTCATTATTAAATCATTACCAGATGTGGGGCTGGTCTTTGATCTCATCATAAGTAAACACCGGGCCATCGCGGCAAACGAAATAGCCTCCCAGCATGCATCGACCGCATTTTCCCAGTCCGCACGACATGTTTTTCTCCATTGAGAGATAAATGAGGTTTTCGGGAAACCCCATTTCGAGCAGTTTAAAGGTTCCGTATTTCATCATTATGGGAGGGCCACAAACCACAGCCACTGCATTGGGCAAATCCACTTCCACATGATCGAGCAATACGGTAGCCACCCCAACATGTTCTTCCCAGTATGGATCGGTAAAGTCAACCGTTCGCAGTGTTGAGAACTTTTCAATCTTGTTCAATTCGCTGAATAAGGGCTTGTAAATGCAATCCTCAGGGGTTTTTGAACCGTAGCACAGGGTTACCTTCCTCAGCTTGTCTTTCATGTCGATAAGCATATACAGCAACGAGCGGATGGGAGCAAGGCCGCAACCCCCGCTGAGGATCAAAATCTCTTTGTCCACAAATTCTTCAATCGGATAGCCCCTGCCATATGGACCCCTGACGCCCAAAACAGCGCCAGGCTCAAGTTTGTGCATCTTTTCAGTTACATAGCCTGCCTTCATAATGGTAACATCAAAGCGCTCAGTAACCAATGGCGAAGAAGAAGGGGTAAAAGGTGCTTCACCAATGCCATCAAGAGTAAGCTCAATAAACTCTCCGGTCTTAAAACTGAATTCCCTTTCGGGAACAAAGACAAAAGTTTTGATTAGGGGCGACTCTTCAATTACTTTTTCGAGCGTGACCTTAAAAGGTTTGTATATATTTTCGCTTTTTGTACCCACTATCTTTTATTTTGTAAGTTCAACCAGCAATTCGTTTTTATTGATCTTGGCAATGCACGCCTCTATGCAACGTCCGCAGCCTGTGCAGGCAATGGCATCAAATTTCTCGGGCCGGTAAAGGTATTTGCACATGTACCGGTTTTTAAACCGGTATTCAAGTTCTTTCAGTGGGTCCTCCCCTCCTGCGGTCCGTTCAAATCCAGGATATTGACAGGCATCAAGTTGTCGAACCTTCTCAAAGCCGGGCCTGTCGATAAGCAGGAAACAGGTACAGGTAGGGCAAATGGTGGCACAGGCACCGCATGAAACGCATGCTTTGGCATACTTTTCCCAAATGGCCCTGTCAGAATTGATTACCGCATCAGTGGTTTCCTGGTAGTTCGGAAGAAGCCTGTTGGCTTTTTCCAGTTCCCTTTTCACATTCAACCTGATTTCTGATAAACCGACCGGGAGCTCATCAAAAGTGGGTACATCAGATTCAATATCAAGAATCCTGACCATCAGCGCCTCTCCTTTCGGGGAAAAAGCCGAAATGATGGCATGGCCATTGAGCATGCTGATAGAAATATCCTGATTGTTCTCAGGATATGGATTCAGGCCATAACTGGTGCAATGACAATGCTTGTTTGTTGAATGGCAATCGGACCCGATCAGCACGGAATTCTTTCGCCGTTTTTCGTAATAATGATCATGGTATTCTTCTGCCATATAAAATTTATCAAGCAGATCAATGGCCGAAAGATCACAGGCCGGCACACCAAGGATAATGACCGGTTTTTCGGCTTCCGGTTCAACTACCACGTTTTCCTTAACGGGAAGAAAAAAAGTTTTTAGCGGAACAACAGGTTTGGGCGTGTTGTAAACAATTTGGGGAATATGCTCCTCCTTAATCAGTTCGTAGTCAAGGGTTTTCCCTTTTAAAATAGGGGCAAATACCCTGAAGGAACCTAAAAGGCTTGTCAACGCCTTATCCCAGGCAGTTTTTTCAAGCTGATAATAACTGGCCATACAAACGTTTTTGGATGGGAAATGAAAACGATTGTTGGCGCAATGTTAAAATTTAATAAGAAGGGGGGCAATGACCTGAGTCAGAAAAAAAACTGATTTTTGTCATGCATAATAGGCCTTGCCAATCTTCAGCAATTCCTTTTTGTTCAAGACTTTGATCTTCCTTCCGCGAATTTCTACCAGTTCATCATGCTTAAACTCCGAAAGCAGCCTGATCACCGTCTCAGTAGCGGTTCCCACAAGGTTTGCGAGGTCTTCGCGCGAAAGGCTAATGATTCCCCCATCGTTGCATTTCTCGCTCTTGAAGGCTTCATCGAGCGAAAGTAAGGTTTCTGCCAGCCGCTCGCGAACTGATTTCTGGGCCAGGGAGGTGATCTTGTTCTCAGCACCATCGAGTAGCTGACTGAGCAGGATCATGATCCTTTGCGAAATTTCTGGGTATTTTATGGTGAGTTGAAAAAACTTTCGCTTGCTGATAAAACAACACACTGAATCGTCGAGTGCGGTAGCTGAAGCTGAGTAAGGCCTTCCTGAAACCACTGATCGCAAACCCATTACTTCGCCCGGCAAAACAACCCTGATGATCTGCTCCTTGCCTTCAGGGCCAAGCTTAAAGATTTTGATCTTTCCCTGGTTCACGCAATAAATGCCCAGCGCTCCTTTACCTTCGTAAAAGATCATTTGCCCTTTGCGGTAAAAATAACAGGTCTTCTTCAGGCTAAGATCGAGCATGTCACATGCGTCAATGCCCCGAAAAATGGATTTCCTGTGAACCGGGCACTCGTCGCAATTGACATTCAGGATTGGCATAACGAACAGTTAAGGCTGAGTAACAAGAATCAAAACCTTAGAGTGTTGCAATTTAATAAACTTTTGTTTAAAATACCCGGTAAAGCAATAAAAAAAATGGCAGTAATTATATGATTAATATCATACTTTGCTTTCACGGCAGGTTGTACTTTTGGTTGGGTTAAACTATTTTCTTCCCATGAAACCCAATGCTCCATACACCGAGACTCCTTCCCAAGGCAATATACAAATCTCAGTGGAAGCTGTTAAAATCCGCGTCACGGGCTTGGTACAAGGTGTTGGTTTCCGCCCGCATATTTACCGGATCGCTCTCATAAATAAAATTGAAGGCTGGGTAAAAAATTCAACCAGTGGTGTTCAGATCAAGGCCATTGGCCAAAAGGAACTTTTACAAAAATTTATTCGCGATATTTCTGATCTGGCTCCGTCGGTAGCAGAAATCAGTAAAATTGATGTGGCTGTTTCGACCCGAAACGGAGAACAGGGTTTTAAGATCGTTGCCAGCAGCGGGAAGCAACAGGAGATCACCGAAGTTTCGCCCGATATTGCCGTTTGTGACGATTGCCTGCTCGACATGGGAAACCAGGATCACCGGATTGATTACCCCCTGATAAACTGCACCAATTGCGGCCCGCGATTCAGCATTATCAAAGCACTGCCCTACGACCGCCGCCAAACCACCATGGATATTTTTCCCATGTGCAGGACCTGCGCTGCCGAATACAGCGACATAAACGACCGGCGTTTCCACGCTCAGCCAGTGGCATGCAATGTTTGCGGCCCGGTTTACAGCCTGTTTTCCCCCGAAGGAAAATTAATCGATTGTGAGAACCTGCCTAAGCATACCGCCCAACTCATTGATGCAGGAAATATCCTTGCCATTAAAGGCACAGGCGGATTCCACCTTGCCTGCGATGCCCTGAATGCCGAAACGGTTAATCGGCTTAGAACAGGAAAGCTCCGCGAAGGAAAACCCTTTGCAGTCATGTTTCCAAATATTGATACCCTGTCAGAATTTGCTTTTTTAAGTACTGAAGAAATCACCACCCTAACTTCATGGCGGCGACCAATCGTGCTGTTGGACGGCAAAAACAAGCTTCCGGCCACGGTCAATGCAGGACTTTCAAGAATCGGAGCAGTACTCCCCTATATGCCTTTTCATTTTCTGCTTTTCAGGCACCTTTCCACCAAGGCGATTATCCTGACCAGCGGAAACCTTTCGCAGGAGCCTGTAATCATTGATCCGGCGCAAGCAAAAGAAAAGATCGGATCGGTTTTCGATTTTATGATCGATTACAACCGCGACATACATAACCGGACGGATGATTCAGTTGTGCAACATATTGAAGGAAGCATTCAGATTATCAGGCGTTCACGGGGCTATACTCCAAAGCCAATCGCCTTGAATTTTGAAACGGAAGGCATTTTTGCCACCGGTGCCGAACTGAAGAATGTCTTTTGCCTGGGAAAAGGGAACCAAGCCATTATGAGTCAGCACATTGGCGACCTTAAGAACCTGGAAACTTTCACTTTTTTTACTGAATCTGCCGCAAGATTCAGCGATCTTTTCCGGTTTGAACCAAAACTGGTTGCCACCGACCTGCACCCCGATTACCTTACCAGCGAATGGAGCCGTAAGCCGGGCTTGCCAGTGGAGTGCGTGCAGCACCATCACGCCCATATTGCTTCATGCATGGCTGAGCACAAGATAAATGAAAAAGTGATCGGTCTTAGTTTCGATGGCACAGGTTACGGAACCGATGGCCATATCTGGGGCAGTGAGATCATGTTGTGCGACCTGGCTGGTTTTGAAAGGCTTGGGCATTTCGAGTATCTTCCCATGCCAGGCGGCGACAAGGCTATAACAGAACCCTGGCGAATGGCGCTCGCCTGCCTTTATACCGTTTACGGAAACAATTTACCATTTGCAGCTTTGAAGCATTTTAACTTTCTTAATCAGCAGGAGATCGAAATGATTTTGGTTGCACTGGAAAAACGCATCAATATCACCCTTACTTCAGGCATTGGAAGATTGTTCGATGCCGCCGCTTCCCTGCTGGGCCTGTGCCAAAAACCTGGTTTCGAGGCCGAAGGCCCAATGCGGCTCGAAGCATGCGCAACCGAAAAAATCAACGATTTCTACCCGACTACCATTGATAAGGGAGGAATGATCAGAGTAAACGGGATCATTGATGGGATAATCAGTGATCTTCAAAAAGGAATCAGGAAAGAAAGGATCGCAACTCGTTTTCATAATTCAATCATAGAGGCAGCAGCCAGTGCAATTTCTGAAACAAACATTTCCAGCATGCCTGAAAAGGTTTTGCTTTCAGGCGGTGCATTCCAAAACTGTTATTTGCTTTCGGGCCTATCCAAAAAACTGAAAGAAATGGGGTTTCAGGTATTGACAAACCACCAGGTTCCCGCCAACGACGGTGGGATTGCTTTGGGTCAGTTGGCAGTTGCCGCAGCAAGGAGGAACAAATCATGTGTCTGAGCATACCTGCAGAAGTGCTTGCCATGCAAGGCGATGAGGCAGAAGTGTCAGTAAATGGAAACCGGCTGAAAATTTCGCTGATGGTGCTGAAAAACGTAAAACCGGGCGATTTTGTGCTGATCCATTCCGGATTTGCCATTGAGATCATCAACCGGGATGAAGCAGAAAAGACCCTTGAAATCGCAAGGCTGATGAAAGCCGACAAAATTTGATTGACCAATGAACTGGCTTGAAGGATACCGGTCGAGGGAACTCTGTGAAGCGCTTATGAGCGAGATTCGCCAGCTGGCTGCCCAACCCCTGCGCTTCATGGAGGTCTGCGGAGGACATACCATGGCTATTCGCAAATTTGGCATCCCTTCACTGCTTCCGGAGACCATCAGCCTGCTTTCGGGCCCGGGCTGCCCCGTTTGTGTTACCGGTAGGGCTTTTATTGATCAGGCCATTTACCTTTCCGGCCTGGAAGAAACCGTTGTGTGCACCTTCGGCGACCTGATCAGGGTAAGGGGCACCGACGCCAGCCTTGAAAAGGCCCGGGCAGAAGGAAAGCAAATCCGGATTGTCTTTTCAAGCCTTGATGCCGTTGAGCTTGCCAAAAAAAACCCGGAGAAAAAAATTGTGTTTCTGGGTGTCGGGTTTGAAACTACGGCACCAGGCACCGCCGCTGCCATTCTTAAGGCCAACCGCGAAGGTGTAAAAAACTTTTCAGTGCTCAGCGCCCATAAACTCATGCCCCCTGCCATGGAGGGTATCATAAGCGAAGGAATACCCATCGACGGCTATATTTGCCCGGGGCATGTCAGCACCATTACCGGCACAAAAATGTACCACCCGATTGTTGAAAATTTTGGGATCGGATGCGTGGTATCGGGCTTCGAACCCCTTGACCTGCTGCAGTCCATTTTAATGCTGGTCAAACAAGTGGTAAAAAGAAAACCAAAAGTGGAGATCCAATATTCAAGGGCGGTAAAACCAGAGGGTAATCCTGAAGCTCAAAAGATCATGCGTGAAGTATTTGAACCGGCCGATGAATGGTGGCGCGGCCTTGGGGTTTTAAGTTACAGTGGACTGAAGCCAAACCGAAAATATCGTGAGTTTGACACACGCGAAGTTTTTGAGCTTCCTGACTTCAGGGAAATAGAACCGAATGGCTGCTTATGCGGAGAAATATTGAAGGGATTGAAAACACCCCACCAGTGCGTGTTATTTGGAAAAGCCTGCACCCCATCCAACCCAGTGGGTGCCTGCATGGTTTCATCCGAAGGGGCCTGCCAAACCTGGTACACTTATGAAGGAAAAAACTGACCGGATACTATTAAGCCACGGAAGCGGCGGAAGCCTAATGCACGACCTTATCAGGGAATTGTTCGTAAGGCATTTCGACAACCCGATCCTTGGCAAAGAAAGCGACTCGGCCCTGTTGCAGGCTGGCAGCTCAAATATTGCCTTTACTACCGATTCTTTCGTGGTCGACCCGATCTTTTTCCCTGGTGGCGACATTGGCAAACTGGCCGTATGCGGAACAATAAACGACCTGGTAGCAGCAGGGGCCAGACCTCACTGTCTCAGCGCAGGCTTTATTCTTGAAGAAGGTTTCCCTATGCAGGCTTTGGAAAGAATCGTGGAATCCATGGCCGAAGTTGCCAAATTGGCGGAGGTTTTTATAGCCACCGGCGATACCAAGGTGGTTGAAAAAGGTAAATGCGACAAGATTTTTATCAATACATCAGGAATAGGCTTTTTCTCACAGAGGGATGTGCCACTTCTCTCAAAAGAAACAATTGGCCCCGGTGATCAGCTGATCATTACGGGGTTTCTTGGCGACCATGGCATGGCGGTAATGGCCGCCCGGAACCAGCTGGAGCATGCCATAAGTTTTCAGTCAGATTGCGCCCCCCTGAACATATTGCTTGAAGAAATTTTGAATGTTGATTCGGGCATAAAATTCATGCGCGACCCCACCCGAGGAGGTTTGGCAACCACCCTTTGCGAAATTGCCAGTGGTTCAACATTTGGCATAAAAATTTTTGAGGACCAGATTCCGGTACGACCATCAGTTAAAGGCCTGTGCGACATATTCGGTTTCGATCCGCTATACGTCGCAAACGAAGGGAAAATGCTGATCGTGGCAAAAAAGGGAAGAGAACAAAACATTCTTGAAATTCTGAAAAAAAATCCCCTTGGAAAAAATGCAGCCATAATCGGCGAAGTGACCCGCGAAAATAAAGGATGGGTAACCCTGGTAACTTCCATCGGAGGCACCAGGATTGTAAATATGCTTTCGGGCGAGCAATTGCCCAGAATTTGTTAATCAACTTATAAGAAATGCACGAACTGGGAATTGCCATGCGAATTGCTGAAATTGCCACACGGGTGGCAAGGCAGGAAGGCGTCAAGAAGGTAGATGCTGTTCTTGTTGAAGTAGGCGAACTGTCAGGCATTGTTCCTGAAGCCCTGTTATTCTCTTTCGAAAGCGCCATTAAAAACAGTTTCCTGGAAAATTCAAGGCTGGAAATCAATCTTATCTCTGCCAGTGCCAAATGCAGCAGATGCCAAACGGTTTTCAGGCCTGAAGGGTTCTTTTCCCTTTGCCCTGTTTGCGAAGGAGTTGATTGCGAGATCCTTTCCGGAAAGGAACTGTTTATTAAATCTCTCGTTTCAGAAAACGGGAAATAGTATTATAGGTTACAACTAAAATCTTGAGTAATGTGCCAGACATGCGGTTGTGAAGGAAAAGGAAGCATGGTAACCATTGGGAGACCCCTCCATTTTCAACCCCAAAAACTAGAAACAATACCTGAAAAATTTCGGGAATCCGACTCTCCATCACCTTTGGCAGGCATTAGGATCGATCGCCCTGCGGTAAGAAAAGGTACCGGTGGGGCAAGGGAAATTGAAGTGGTGGAAAACCTTCTGGGCGATAATGATGCCGCTGCAGCGGAAAACCGCAAATTTCTCAATGAACGGAAAATTTTCTCCCTGAACCTGATGGGCTCACCAGGCTGCGGAAAGACCACCTTCATAATAAAAACCATCGAGTCACTGAAAGAAGAGCTGGAGGTGTTTGTGATTGAGGGCGATCAGTTTGGCTCGCTCGATGCCGACCGCATCAGCGCTACCGGAGCAAAGGTGATTCAGATCAATACCGGCAATGGCTGCCATTTAGATGCACGTTCAGTTGGAAAAGCAATAATAGAACTTGAAATACCGGTGAACTCCCTCCTTTTCATTGAAAATGTGGGCAATCTTGTCTGTCCGGCGCTTTTCGACCTGGGCGAGCACCTGAGGATCGTCATGCTCAGCGTTACAGAAGGCGATGACAAACCCGTTAAGTATGCACCCATGTTTCACGGGGCTGCCATGTGCGTGATAAACAAAACTGATCTTTTGGATTATGTTGACTTCGACATCGAAAAGGCAAAAGACAATCTGCGAAAAATAAACGGCAAACAGAAAATCATGACCCTTTCTGCCAGTCGCGGTAAAGGCATGGAAGATTGGCTTGCTGCGCTAAGAAATGAAATCCGGGCATCAAAGTCCTAAAAAAGCAATGCTTATACCGCAGATAAACAGGGTAAAGCCTGCAAGGGCATGCATATACCTTTCGGCCCAGCCCCATCTGAATGATTTGACACCCGCATAAGCCAGGCCCACAATCAGGGTCATGGTGGCAACGGTAAAGAACATGAAGATGCCTGCCACCGTAACCACGCCGGCCATGCTTAGTTTAGCAGCAGGGTACATAAGCAAAGGAATTAATGGTTCGCAGGGCCCGAAAATAAATATCACGAAAAGAATCCAAATACTCATTTTCTTTTTATCCTGCTGAGCAGAAGGCCCGCTTATATTTTCCCTTCCGGGAAAGGCTGTGGAAGCAGCATGTACATGTAGGTGGTTTTCCTCGTGGATATGAGTATGAGCGTGAGAGGTGCCATCTGAGTGTACATGAAAATGGGTGTGGGATTTGTTTCGCAAAGCTTTTTTCAGCCCCCAGGCAAAATATGCCAGGCCAAATCCAATGAAGAGCCATGCGGCAATGTCGCCCCTGAAGCCTTCAATGAATTCAATGCGATGAATCCCAATGCCAATGACGATACCGATGAGGCCCAAAATGATTGATCCCAGTACATGACCTACCCCGCAAAAGGCCGTGATCAGGCAGGTTTTTCGTAACGACCATTTCCCTGCCTTGCCCATCATCACAAAAGGGATATAGTGATCAGGTCCAAGCACCGTATGAATCAGCCCCAGGGAGGCCGCACTGGCAAGCAGCACAAACATTTCCTGTTCAGCCATAGCATTCCTGATTAAAGGTTAGAAAATCAATGCAAAGAATAAAAAACCACCGAAATAAAACATGACCAAAATCATATACCGCAAAATTCCTTACATTTATTCAGCAAAACAGAAAACAAAACATTATGCTTCACCGGTATTTCATTTGGTTAAGTTTTAAAGGCACCGCCTACTGTGGATGGCAGATCCAGCCCGGATCGCCCAGCGTGCAGCAAACCCTGAACAATGCCCTTACCATTTTGCTTCGCGAAGATGCGGAAACCATTGGCTGCGGCCGAACCGACACGGGAGTGCATGCAAGCACATTTGCTGCTCACTTCGATACCGCTTTGCCGGCCGAAGAACTCAATTTGCCGCAGCTAACCTATAAGTTGAACCGGATTTTGCCCTCTGATATTGCCATAAACAAGATTGAAGCCGTTCAACCTGACATTCATGCCCGTTTCAGCGCCATAAGCCGTACCTACCATTATAATATCTGCAGGCATAAAGACCCTTTTCAATACGGCCGTTCATGGCTTGTTGAGCGGCGGCTTAACTTGGAGGCGATGCAGCAGGCTGCCGACCTGCTGTTGGCCTACGAGGACTTCGAAAGTTTCTCCAAAACCAATACCCAGGTTAAAACTTTTCATTGCAAGATTGCAAAAGCCCGATGGGAACAGGACGGAAATATATTGCGATTTGAAATTACGGCCGACCGCTTTCTTCGAAATATGGTACGTGCAATTGTTGGCACCCTGGTCGATGTGGGCCTGGGGAAAATCTCGCCCGATGATTTTGCTTCCATAATTGAAAGCAAAGACCGCGGCCAGGCTGGTTTTTCAGCACCCGGCAGCGGCCTTTTTCTGACTGATGTGGTTTATCCGGCAAATTACCGACAACAGTAGGGTATGTTTCAGACTTTGAACCGGCCTCTTACCTTGATAAGCTTATCACGAATTGTGCGGATTTCTTTTTTCTCAGCTGCGGCCTTGGTGTCGCCAAGCAGAAATCCGTATGCCTCCATGCCGGGGATTTCGTCGAAGATTACCTTTAGTACCGCCATACCCGGAATAAACAAAATCATCCCCGTAAGACCCCAGATAAAATTTCCCATAAACAAGGCCACAATGGTCATAAAAGGATTCATGGATACCTTTCCACCAACAATTTTTGGTGTAAAAAAGTTACTCTCAGCCAGTTGAATGAAGTAAAAAGCCAGGAAAACGCCAAAAGGATACCATAGCGAATCTTTGGTTAACAAAGCAAAAAGAATGGGCAATGTGGAACCGATAAGCGGACCCACATAAGGAATAACATTGAGCATGGCAGCAAAAATGGCAAAAAGCAGGGCGTGCTTTATGCCCAGACTGAAAAGGGCAATGCTGTTAAGTATCGCCAGAATGATAATGACAAGAAACATACCCACAATGTAATTCTGAACTACCTTTTTAATTTTATCTGTGGCGTTCTTAACCTTTTCCCTGTGCTTGTCGGCAAAAGCCATCATAAGGAATTCAACAAGAAAATGCCTGAAATAAAGGAAAAGAAAAATATAAACCGGCAAAATAAACAGAACAGTAAGAGAGGAGGCCGTGGCAATTGCACCTTGGGTAATAGATGAAACATTTCCTTTCAAATAATTGAAAACAGAGTCTTTCAAACTTCCGGCCGAGATCGGCACAACCCCCTCGATATGGGAATCGATGAAATCGTTAAATTTATTTAACAGCTCGGTAACCTTGGCTTCCAGAGCCCCCAGGTCATCAGCAAAACCAATAAGCTGATTATATAATAAATATAATAAGCCTGCCAAAAACCCAAGCAAGGCCACCAGGCTAAAAATACTGGCAAGGGCTTTGGGTATTTTATGCCGTTCGAGCCAGCTGGTTAGCGGGCTGATCAGCACTGCCAACAAACCCGAAATAAGCAGAGGCACAAGAACTGATTTGGCCTCTATCATTACAGAAACGACCAGCACAATTCCCAGAAGAATTAAAACCATTTTAAGGTAAGCAGGTAGTTTAATATCCATAGCATTAATTCTTAAATGGTTAATTGGTTTTAAACATTGGGGGTTGTTTGAGATGGTGTCCGGAATACTCCTGCCAGGCTGCAGCCAATGCCACCAACTTTCCTTCTTCAAACAAATTTCCAATAAATGAAATACTGGTGGGGCTTCCGTTTTGATTAAAACCATTGGGAGCTACCAGGCAGGGTTGGCCTGTGAGGTTTGTTACCAGCAATTGATTTCCTCCATACGAAGGTGTAACAATCACATCATATTTCTTCATCAGCTCATGCACTTGTTGAATGAGCAGGCTACGAATCCGGTTGGCATTAATGTATTCCACGGCCGGGATAAACCGGGCAGCGCGAAACGTGTTTGGCCAGGCATTGGCACCCTGAGCCACCAGCAGGCTGTCGCGTTTTGTAACAGTTAGTTCATCAAAGGCAGCAGCTGCTTCGGCAGTTAAAATAATACGCAAGGCGGTAACGGGCATACTAAAATCCCATTCCACCTCTTCCGGTTCAAAGCCCATTTTCTCCAGGTCGGCCAACACCTGCCGGTCGTTTTCGTTGCCTGGGTATTCCTGTTCAAAAAAACTTTTGATATACCCCACCCTGAAGTTTTGAACCTGACTGGTTTCGGGTACTTCGAAAGCGACATCGCGGGTGGTAACATCGGCGGCATCCCGGCCCGAAATGGCTTCGAGCACAATGGCGCAATCGTAGGCACTGCGGGCAATTGGACCGATCTTATCCATGCTCCAGCTCAGGGCCATGGCGCCGCTGCGGCTTACGCGGCCAAAGGTGGGCCGCAATCCGGTTACCCCACATCGCGTGGAGGGCGACACAATGCTGCCCAGGGTTTCGGTGCCTATGGCAAAGGGCAGCAGGCCGGCCGATACCGTCGATGCCGCCCCGGCTGAAGAGCCGCTTGAGCCCTGCTCCAGGTTCCATGGATTCTTGGTAACGCCGCCAAACCAGATATCGCCCATAGCCAGCGCGCCCATCGTCAATTTGGCCACCAGAATGGCACCTGCCTCATCGAGTTTGCGAATAACGGTTGCAGTCTGGTCAATCGTTTGATCTTTGTAGGGCATGGCACCCCAGGTGGTTTTAAAACCCTCAACGGCCAGCAAATCTTTGGCGCCGTAAGGAATGCCATGTAGTGGGCCACGGTAGCGGCCCATGGCAATCTCCCGGTCGGCATAGCGGGCCTGGGCAAGAGCCGTTTCGCGGGTAATTGTAACCACTGCCTGCAGGGTGTCGCCATACTTTTCGAGGCGTTCGAGAAAAAACCTGGTAAGTTCTTCGGCGCTTATGCGACGACTTTGAATGAGCGAGGCCAGCTGTGGCACGGAGTAAAATGCCAGCTCATCCCTATTGGCTGGCAAAGGTACATCAGCAGGTATATCCCATTTGATTTTGCCGGTTGGAGCTGGTGGCAAGTAGCCAGCAGGAATAGGATCGAAAACCAGGGCCGGGGTAACTTCGTTTTTCAACTCAAAATCGCGAATGGCATCATAAGCCTGACGATTCATTTCCAGGTTGCGAACCATCATTTCGTTTTGCTTTTCAGAAAACTCCAGCCCAATCAAGCGCGAAGCCTGTTGAATCATGGCCAAAGAAATAACATTATCGCTAAGGGCCGCTGCAAAACCAAAAAGGAAGGCGACAAATACCAGTATGGGAATAATAAATTTTTTCATCTGCTGGGGTTTAAAACGAAAGGCTAATTTAATGAATAAAGACTGAATAATTGCGGATAAGCCCCTGTGATTATTTTTTTAGCCTAATTTTGAAAAAAATTGCCGGCCGGCTCTTAAAAAACTGGGTTTATGAAAAGAAAAAAAATTGTACAATTTACTGCATTGTTTATGGCCATCATCGCACTCACAGCCTGTTCAGGCAAACAAACCAAAGAGATAAACCTTTCTGGGGGATGGCATTTCCGTCAAGCTGGAGGTGAAACCTGGCTGAAGGCTACTGTGCCGGGCACCGTGCACGACGACCTGCTTTTTCACCAAATAATTCCGGACCCTTTTATCGGCACCAACGAAGACCTGGTGCAATGGGTCGAAAAAGAAGACTGGGAGTACCGCACTATTTTTAAAGTGCCCCGGGCCTTGCTCTATCACGATGCCATTGTACTCGATTTTAAGGGGCTCGACACTTATGCCGATGTTTTCCTTAACGGGAAGAAGATACTGGAAGCCGACAATATGTTTCGGGCCTGGGAGGTTGATGTAAAAAATGAAATTAAAAGTGGTGAAAACGAACTTCTCATATATTTTCATTCGCCTGTTAAGCGGGGTCTGGAAAAGCTTCAGCAACTCGACTACCTTCTTCCGGCCGAAAATGAGCAAGCTCCCGAAGGTGAACGGACCAACATTTTTTCCCGCAAAGCACCTTTCCATTATGGCTGGGACTGGGGCCCGCGCCTGGTGACCAGCGGCATTTGGCGCCCGGTTACCCTCAAAGCCTGGAGCAATGCCCGCATTACCGACCCCTACCTGGCTACCGACTCCATAAATGATCATTTTGCTTTCGTAAAAATGAATGTGGTGCTCGACATTCTTCAAACAGGCGACTACCTATTGATCACCCGCCTCGACCAGGAAGAAATCAGCCGCCTTCCTTTGGCTGAGCTGGGCCCAGGAAAATTTCCAGTAAACCAAACCTTGCCAGTTCCGGATCCAAAGCTCTGGTGGAGTAACGGACTGGGAGAGCCCTATTTGTATAAAACCGAATTTGTACTTGAAAAAAATGGCGAAACAATTGATACTTACAGCCTCGATTTCGGAATTCGTACTTTGAAACTGGTGCAGGAACCCGACGATGTGGGGCACACCTTTCATTTCGAACTGAACGGAGTACCCGTGTTTATGAAGGGCGCCAATGTGATTCCCTCCGAAACGCTTACCCCGCGGCTTACCCGCGAAAGGCACGAGCAACTGATTGCTGATGCGGTAGATGCCCATATGAACATGTTACGCGTGTGGGGAGGTGCCATTTACAAAGACGATATTTTTTATGAACTCTGCGACCAGAATGGGATCCTGGTATGGCAGGATTTTATGTTTGCCTGCGCCCTGCAACCGGGCGATGAAGCCCACCTGGAGAATATCCGCAAAGAAGCCGAATACAACGTGAAGCGCCTGCGCAACCATGCCAGCATTGCCCTGTGGTGTGGCAACAACGAAAACCTGCACGGATGGCATGCATGGGGCTGGCAAGATTTGTACACTCCGGAGCAGCGTGCCTTTGTTTGGCGCACCTACGAGCGCATCTTTCATGAAATATTGCCGGAAGCCGTTGCCCAATTCGACCCCAAAACCACCTATCACTCCTCCTCCCCTTCGTCGGTGGGCAACACCCTGGCCGACCGCCGCTCGGGCGACGAGCACGACTGGACCGTTTATTTCGGGCAGGCGCCCTTCAGCAATTACGAAAAAAATGTGCCCCGTTTTGTCAGCGAATACGGACTGCAGTCGTTTGCCAACATGGAAACCATTCGCTACTTTGCCAGCGATGATTCCCTTTGGGTTAACGCTCCAATACTCGACCACCGCCAGCGCAGCCGCATGGAATGGCATTCGCCAGGCTTCAACGGAAACCTCATGACCGAGTGGTATGCGCAACAATATTTTCCTGAAACCAAAACGTTCGAAGAACTGGCTTTTGTCAGCCAACTGGTTCAGGCAAAAGCCTATAAAACGGCCCTGGAAGCCCACCGCCGCAACATGCCGCATTGCATGGGCTCGCTCTACTGGCAGCTAAACGACTGCTGGCCCACCACCTCTTGGTCAACCGTCGATTATTTCGGCAACTGGAAAGCCAGCCATTATGCCGTTAGAAAAGCAAACCAGGCGGTTATTGTCAGCCCTGCCCTTGAAGACGGAATGGTAAAGATTTATGTGGTTTCTGACCTGCTCCAAGAGGTGCCTGCCAAACTGAAGTTCACACTTATTGACCATAACGGAAATATTTTAAAGGAGGCAGAAACAGAAATAATGGTGAAGCCCAATCAAAGCAAGGTCGCTTTCGCGGAAAGCCTTGAAACCCTGCAACTGGCCGACAATAATGACTGGTTTTTACATGTCAGCATTATTGGAGAAGACATAAACCATGAGAACATCCTTTATCCAATGCTGCCCCGTGAGCATGACCTTCAGCCCTTCTCAATAGAATACAAAATAAGAAAAGTTGACGAAGGGATTGAAATCGAGCTCTTCTCAACCGGCCTGATCAAGGGCGTGTATCTTGAAGCAGAGAATATGGGAGCCAGGTTCTCTGATAATTATTTCGACCTGCTGCCCGGCATCCCAAAAATCATCAGCGTAAGCGGAAAAAAGGAGCCCGGCAGGATAACCTACACCAGCCTGAACAACATACGGTTTGGAGACTCGCCATTGAAGCTTTGAAAAATTTACCTGAAACCAATTCTGCTGGTAAACTTATAAATGTATAAAATAAAAAAACACGAACTGTTCTATTGCGGACAGTTCGTGTTCACTACTGAACGAGAATATTGAAACCCAGATTACTGGCTAAAATGTTTCAGATTGGCGATCACTTTGTGCAATTGCCGGTCGGTTTCGAGCATCATGTTCACCGCCTCATAATAAAAACCCAGCTCAAGCATATAATCTATCAGCGAGATTTGTCCGGCTTCCAGTGCTTTAAGCAGCAACCCGGAATTATCGAGGTTTTGTAACATACTGCGATAGTTGAGCGACAATTCCTGCAGCGATTTGGCCTGATCGTACATGCCTTTCAGCTGGCTGAAGTACCTTGTTTCAATATCGGTTTGGCGCTGCTGCATGGCCTCGGTGTGCAAGCGGGCATATTTTACCGTATTTCTGTTTTCCCATAAAGGGATGGAAATGCCCATTCCAAATCCGGCAAAGCGTTCTGCAGGCAACGCCTCCACCATGTAGCCTGCCGAGAATGACGGCAGCCAGGCCGCCCTTGCAAGGCGTTCCTCCTGCCTGCTAATGGCAATTTGCTGGGCAGCGCCCAGCAGAAAGGGATTGCTGGGGGCGGCCTCCTCAAACCATTCGGCAAACACACCTGGAATCTGCGGAACTGGAAACTCCTTTTCTGACACTTCCAGTTCGATCCCCCCATTAAGGGCCTGCAATCGGGCCAGCAAAGACGCGCGTTCCACAGCGTTCAGTTCTGAAGCCTTTCGTGAGTTAAACAGGTTGATCTGCGCCTTGTTGTGCTCCAGGATGTTCACCTCGCCGGCATTGAGCATGGCCTCGTATGAACGGGCAATATTGGCGGCATGTTCCAACCTGATTTCAAGCTCCCGCCCAAGGGCATTAAGGTAAATCAGGTCAATTACAATCTGGTGCGCTTCAAGCAGAACATCCTGCCTATGCTGAAGATATTCATAATCGAGCTGCTGATTAAGCGCCCGCGAGAGCTGGTTTTTCCGGCCCAGGAGAGTAGGAAAATCGAAGGGCTGCACCAGGTTGAAGTTGGTGCGCTGCACCTGCTCGTCGCGGTTATTGAGCAAGTAAAGATCCATCTCGGGGTTGTGCAGAAAAATTCCGGTGCGGTTACCGGTCTTTTCTGCTTCCACCCGGCTGCGCAGGGCTGAAAGGGTTGTATTGTTCTTCTCCACCTCCTGCAATACCCTTTCAACAGGCGATTGGGCATTTAGAATGAAGGGAAGCCCTGTAACCAGCAAAAACAACATAATTAACTTTCTCATAATTCATCCTTTTTTAGGGGTCTCTTTGCAGCCAGCAGGCTATACACCACGGGTACCACATAAATATTCAAGAGCGTAGAAGTTAGTAGGCCGCCAAGGATAACCTTTGCCATGGGGCTCTGAATCTCATTTCCTGAAAGGTGGCCTTGCAAAGCCAGGGGTATAAGGGCAAGGGCAGCAGTAAGTGCGGTCATCAGAATGGGGTTCAGGCGATCGACCGAACCAAGTAAGACTGTTTCTTTCAGATCGGCGCCTTCGTCCTGAAGGTTTTGGTAGCGCGACACCAGCAAAATGCCATTGCGCGTGGCAATACCAAAAAGGGTAATAAACCCGATAATAGCCGGAATGCTGAGAATGCCCGAGGTAAAATAAATGGAGAACACGCCCCCTATAAGCGCCAGCGGAAGGTTGATCAGTATTATGCCCGCCAGCCTGAGGTTGCGGAATTCCTGGTAAAGCAATAAGAAGATGATAAATATTGCCATAATGGAGGTTAGCAGCAAGGTTTGGGAAGCCCGGGCCTCGCTCTCAAACTGGCCGCCATACTCAATTCGGTAGCCTTCGGGTAAAACAATTTGCTGCCCAACAGCCTCCTGAATATCGTTCACAGCTCCAAGCAGGTCGCGGCCTGCCACGTTGGCCGACACCACCACTTTGCGTTGCACATTTTCGCGGCTGATGGAGCTGGGTCCTGTGGCCGAAACGATCTCGGCCACCTGGTCGAGCGGTACCTTGCGCCCATCATGGGTATCTATTAAGGCTGAGCGGAATCCATCCATGGAGGTGGTGTAGTCCTGATTCAGCTTTAAAATCAGGTCGAAACGTTGCTGGCCTTCATATATGTCGCCAATGCGCTCACCAGAAAAGGCCAGTTCCACGAATTCGTTGAACTCTCCAATGGTAATGCCGTAATGGGCCAGCATATCTCGGTTGGCGCGGATCTGCAGTTGAGGCACTTCCACCTGCTGCTCCACGTTCACATCTACCAAGCCTTCAATATCGCCAATGGCAGCAGCAATCTGTTTCCCGACATTGTACATTCTACCCAGGTCGGTGCCAAATATTTTTATGGCAATGTTGGCGCTGGTGCCAGATAACATATGGTCGATGCGGTGACCCAAGGGCTGCATCACCATAAAGGCTATGCCGGGTATTGCCGAAAGCTTCTCACGCACCTCGGCTACCAACGATTCATTGCTGCGACCATTCAACTCGTAGTTTACGTCAATCTCGGCACTATTTACGCTTTGCGAGTGTTCGTCGAGTTCTCCCCTGCCTGTACGACGGGCGATACCCGTCACCTCAGGAATGGATAGCAGTTCTTTTTCAATCAGATAGCCTATATCGTTGCTTTGTTCGAGTGAAGTCCCTGGCCGACTCACTGCGCCAATGGTAAGGGAACCTTCATTAAACTCGGGCAGGAAAGACCGGCCCAGGGTGGTGAAAACCACCATGGAAACCATAAAAAGTCCAAGAGCAGAAAAAATGACCAGCCTGCGATGGCCCAGCGCCCATTGAAGGGAGCGCTGATAGTAGTCCTTCAGATTTTTTGCCAGCCAGCGATCTTTTTCATGCTTCGAAAGGTAGCGGTCGTTGGTGAGCAAGAGTTTACACAAAAGCGGAATCAGCGTCATGGCAACCAGGAGCGATACAAAAAGCGACACTACATATGCGATGCCCAGCGGCCGGAGCATACGGCCTTCCATCCCAGAAAGGAAAAACAGGGGAATAAAAGCCACGATAATGATCAGAGTGGCATTGAGAATGGAGGAGCGAATTTCCTTTGAGGTCTCAAACACCACCATAAATTTAGACTTTTGCTCTCCGGCAGGCTTGCGGTAGTTTTCGCGCAAGCGCTTAAAAGCATTCTCCACGTCAATAATGGCATCATCCACCACCGAACCAATGGCAATGGCCATGCCGCCAAGACTCATGGTGTTGATGTTTAACCCAAGTGCATTGAGCACCAGCACGGCACCCAGCAATGAAATGGGAATGGCTATCAAAGAAATGATGGTGGTGCGGAAACTGCCCAGAAACAGGAAAAGAATCACGACAACAAAAATAGCCCCTTCGACCAGGGCTTTCTGCACGTTGCGAACCGAACGTTCAATAAAATCGGCCTGCCGGAAGATGCGCGTATCGATTTCCACATCGGGTGGCAGGGTTTGCTGCACGCTGGCAATGTTTTCCTCCAGGCGGCGGGTGAGCTCAAGGGTGTTTACATTGGGCTGCTTCGACACAGAAATGATTACTGCAGGGCTGGCATTCTTTGAACCATGACCCATCTTCAGGGCCGGGCCAGTAATCACCTCGGCCACATCGCGCACCCTCACTGGCTGGCCATTGGCCGACTTTATGAAGGAGTTGCCCAACTCTTCCAGGTCGTTGGTACGGGCTAAACCACGCACCACATATTCGTTGCCATGCTGGCGCAGTACGCTGCCGGAAGAGTTGTTGCTGAAGTCGCGGCAAATACTGGCCAGTTCTGAAAGCGAAACATCATAAAACTTCAGCAGGTATGGATCGGCCAGCACCTGGTACTGCTTATAGTCGCCTCCCACAATGGTCACTTGCGACACCCCGCTCGTGGCCAGCAGCATGGGTTTAATCACCCAGTCGGAAAGGGTTCGAAGCTCCATCATGGAAGTGCTGTCGGCTTGCACGCTGATAAACATAATCTCGCCCATTATGCTGGATTGCGGGGCAAGCATTGGCTGGCTCACGCCGAAAGGCATCTCGGCCGACACGGTAATAAGCTTCTCGCTGACGATCTGGCGGGCCAGAAATATGTCAGTGCCCCAGTCGAATTCAACCCATACAAAAGAGAATCCCTGCGAGGAGGCCGATCGCACGCGACGCACGCCGGTGGCACCGTTTACGGCCGTTTCTATGGGAAAGGTCACCAGGCGCTCCACCTCTTCGGCAGCCATGCCATGGGCATCGGTCATTACCACCACGGTGGGCGCCGTAAGGTCGGGAAACACGTCGACATCCATGCGGCTGCCTGTGTATAATCCCCAAACAACCAGCACCAACGCCGTAAGAAGGATAAAAAACCGGTTCCTTAATGAAAACAATATGATACTGTCTAGCATAATGTTTTAGGTTTTAGTGTACGTGACCAGCATGAGGGTCGAGTGCGGCCGAGGACTCGGCCAGTTTTACCCAAATGGCTCCTTTGGTAACCACACGGTCGGTAATAACCAGGCCTTGCCTTATTTCGGTGCGAAGCCCATCGGTAACCCCAATGGCCACCTCGCGTTTGGCGAACATCTCAGGGGTGAGTTGAACAAAAACATAATAGGTTCCCTGTTCTTCCATTAGTGCTTCACGCGGAATGGTGATAGCCTCCTGCTGGCTGCGGGTAATCAGGAAAAGCTCGGCAAATCCACCGGGAAAAAGGTCGCCGGTCTGGTTTACCTCCAGAAGGACGGGTATAAGGTAGTTGTCGGAATTGGCGGCCCTGCCCACCGACAGTATCCTTCCGCCAAGCTGCTCCAGTGTAAAGGTTTGCTCATGGTTTGGAATGCTGATGTTGGCCGTTTCCAGTGCGATGAGGTCGCGGGCAAAGCGCTGGGGCACACTGGCACGCAGCAGCAGCCGGCGGTTTTGCATCACACTGAAAAGCGGCTGTCCGGCCTCCACATATTGCCCATTCTCAACCAAAAGGTCTTTTACGATGCCAGCCATGGGGCTCGACACCGTCTGACCTGCCTGGCTGAAATTGCGGTTGAGGTTTTCGAAAACGGCACGGGCATTTTCGTATTCGTTGCGGGCGTGCAAAAGTTCTCTTTCCGACACTATCTGCTCTGAAGCCAACTCTTCGGCACGCTTCAAATCGGCACTGGCTTTCTCGTAATTGTTGCGTGCTTCAGTAAGTCGCAGGCCCATGTTATTATCGGCCAACCCACTGGAGCTAACGCTCATCAGGGGCCGTCCCGAGGCCACATTCATGCCGGGAAGCAGGGCGCCTGCAGAAAACAGGACCACCCCGCTTGTACGTGCCGTTACCAAAACCTCGTCGCCCTGCGCAGGAAGCACCTGTGCCGCAGTTCTTATTACCTGCCCAAAAGCCTCCTTTCGGGGGAGATCGGTGGCGAAGTTTACCTTCCACGACTGCTCCTTGGTAAAGACAATGGCGTTGGGGTCATTGGGCATCAATTCTTCGGCAGCATAAATGGCATCGTGGGCATCGTCGTAAACCATTATGTTTGGAATGCTGATGCGATATTCCCCGGAAGGGGTTTTTACATCGAAAACTACTTGCCCTTGCCCTGCCGCCACCGGCTGAAGGCTGAAAGCGTAAATACCTTTTCTGACAGGAGTTTCGACCGTTTGCCGGATGCCCTCACGGCCCACGATAAGGCTTAAGGTCACTTCGGCATCTTCAAGCTGTTTGAAATCAGCAAGCCGCGTAAAATGAGCATAAATGGCCGAATTTTGCCCCAAGGCAAAAGGGGTGGCTTCGGCAAATACTTCAAGGCCATCATTGTATCCGGTCAGAAACAAAAGAACATCATCGTGCGAATGATCGTGGTCATCCTGACCATTTTTGCAGCCACCAAAGAGCGTAAGCACGACCAAAAGGCCAGTTAATATTTTGTACATTTCTAAAAATTTTTATCCATTAATAATGGTAAGGGCAAAAAACCCGGCAGCCTGATGCTGCCGGATATTTCACCAAAAATTAAGTTTAGTGGGTATGGGGTTTGCCTCCATCGTGGCTGTGGACCTCGCTGTCATGGTCATTTTCATGGTCATGATCGTGGTCATCGGCCACAAAATGCTCCTGATCGGGGGTGGCATGGTCGTGACTTTGGTCACAGTCGGCGGTGTGCACATGGGTGGTGCCATCGGCATGGGTGTGGGTTTCGGTTTGTTGGGTCGATCCACCGCAGGCAGCGCAAAGCATGCCAATTATGGCAAGAAGAAAAAATAGCTTTTTCATGGGTTTTCTGTTTAAATGATTTTAAAAAAATAAAAGATGGACAACCTGAAAGGCTATCCCTGCAAAGGAAGCAGAATAATCATTTAAACAGAAGGGGGCGCACGCAAGCCATGGCTGTGGCCTGTGCATTGAAGGTGAATAGTATTTTGGGGTGGATGTTGTCGGAAAGAGAGGCTTGGAATTGAAAAAATACCATCCGGATTCTGGGCAATGAGACCATCCTGCAAAAAAACCGGAAAACCTTTTTCTGCAGGAAGGCTGGCCGTTTCAAGATCGTGTCTGGAACTTTCGGGGTGAAACATAACCAGGTGATCAAGAACACAGCATTTCCCGTCGGTGCTGGCAGGCAGCTCCTTGTTGTGATCTTCGGGACAGGTTTCTTGGTCTGATATTTCGCAGCTATGGTGGTGATTCAACTCAAAGCACACCGCATCGCCGTGGTGGTGATGTGGAACGACGCTGTGTGCCAGCAGCATTATACTGGCAAGGGCAGCAAAGAATATGGCGGTGAGTCGTTTAAGCATGCTTCTCAAATAATTGGAGCAAAATTACGAATAAATTTAATTAATCCTTAGCAGTTTTTCTCGCTAGCCTCGAAATAAAAAGGGCACCGCTCTCGCAATGCCCTTTTGAACTGTTTTTAAGGAATTAGTTTAATCCCCTTTGTTTCAGCAAGCCATCAATGGTGGGAGCCTGTCCGCGGAAGCGAACATAAGCATCCATGCCTTCGTAAAGCGAGTTCTTAGCGTGTACATACTCGCGGAATTTGGCGGCCAGTTCCTGATTGAACAGGTCGCCGCTTTCCTTGAACGCATAGAACGCATCGGCATCGAGCACGCCTGCCCACAGGTACACATAATAGCCGGCGGCATAGCCTGTGCCGTGAATGTGGCCAAAGTTGGTGGTGTAATAGCGCGGAACGATCTCATCGATCAGGCCGATACGCTTCATGGAAGCCTGCTCAAAAGCATTCACGTCAATGTCGCCACTATGGTCGGCCGTGTGCCAGTCCATATCCAAAATGGCGGCAGCAGTGTATTCTGTGTTAATGAAACCCTGGTTGAAGTGCTGGCTTTTACCAAGCTTTTCAATCAGTTCATCAGAAATGGGCTCATCGGTTTCGTAATGCTTGGCATATACCTTCAGCACCTCGGGTTCGCCGGCCCAGTTTTCCATTACCTGTGAGGGCAACTCAACAAAATCGCGGGGCACGCTGCGGGCGGTGCGGCGATACTGTCCATCAGAAAAGAAGTTATGCAGGGCATGACCAAACTCATGGAAGTAAGTTTCCACTTCGTCCCAGCTCAGCAGGGCGGGCCTGTCGCCAGTGGGGCGCGAGAAGTTCATAACCATGGTAACCACAGGTGTAATACGTTCGCCATCCTTGTAGCCGCCGCTGCGGTAAGTGCCGCACCATGCGCCACCACGCTTGCTCGGACGTGGATGTGGGTCAATGTAAAGGACCGCAAGATGGGTTCCGTCATAATCAAGCACTTCAAAAGCTTCCACTTCTTCGTGATAAACCGGAATGTCGTCGCGCTTGATAAACTCCAATCCATAGAGTCTGTTGGCCACGTAGAAAGATCCGTCTCTTACATTGTCGATTGCAAAGTAAGGCTTAATTTCTTCTTCGTCAAGATCATACATTTCTTTACGGACTTTCTCGGCATAGTACCACCAGTCCCATGATTCGAGCTTGAAGTTGTCGCCTTCGCGGTCGATGATCTTTTGCATGTCGTCACGTTCACCCATGGCACGCTTCAGGGCGGGCTCCCAAACCTGGTAAAGAAAGTTGTACACATTCTCAGGTGTTTCGGCCATGTTGATGCTCACCGCATATTCAGCAAAGTTATTGTAACCCAGAAGTTGCGAAGCCTGTTGGCGCAATTTCATCAATTCAGCAAAAAGTTCTTTGTTGTCATTTTCATTGTCGTTGTTTCCGCGCATAAAATAAGCGGTATAGATCTGCTCGCGCAGGTCGCGGCGCTCAGAGAAAGTAACGAAAGGAATCCAGCTGGGCTTAGTAAGGTCAACCACCCATTTGCCTTCGTGGCCATCTCTTGCTGCAAGCGAAGCAGCAGCGCTGATCACGTCCTCTGGGAGGCCAACCAGGTCAGCTTCATCTTCAAGGATCAGTTTGAAGCCATTGTTTTCTTTCAATGAATTCTCACCAAGTTGCAACGAGATCATGCTCATGCGCTCGTTGAGTTTTTTAAGCTCTTCCCGTTGTTCTTCAGGAAGGGCGGCGCCACCGCGCTCAAAATCCTGGTAGATTTTTTCCACAAGGCGCATCTGTTCCAGGTCCAGGCCCAGGGTCTCGCGCTTGTCGTAAACGGCCTTAATGCGCCCAAACAGATCCTGGTTCATGCGGATCTCGTTGCTGTGGGCCGACAGCATAGGCGTAGTTTCGCGGGCAATCTCTTGTAAGCGATCGTTGGTGTTGGCACCACGAAGGCCGCCAAATACTGCTCCTACCTTGCTCATTAGCTCACCAGCCTGATCGTAGGCTACAATGGTGTTTTCGAAAGTAGGCTCATCAGGATTGTTGATGATGGCATCGATCTCAGCCCTGTGCTGCTTGATGGCTTCTTCGTAAGCAGGAAGAAAATGTTCATTGTCGATCTTGTCGAAAGGCGGCACGCCAAACGGGGTATCCCACTCCATGAAGAAGGGGTTGTCAACCTTGGCAGTACGTTCACCACAACCTGACATAAGCATAACGGCAGGAATTAATAACAGAAAAAACTTTCTCATTGTGTGTTACGTTTTGGTTTGATTAATGTTAATGGAAAAATTATGTGTATGTATCGTCACTTTTGGTGATTTCGTTAAATGCTGTGTTTCAATAGTATAGCGTGGCAAAGATAGATGTTTTGGAATTATTCTGAATATAATTTCCCGATCTTTTTATTGAAAACAATCAATAACCCCAGCACAATACCCCATTGCAGCAGTACCGTCATAAGGCTGAAGGGGTTGAGCGGGTTGAACCACTCGCCGGGTGCAAACTCGGTAATGGTTAGACCCAGCCACCAAATAAGCAGAATCACTCCTGCTGAAGGTACAAAGTAACGGATAAGGTACTCCCACCATTTGCCCAGCGGCCAGTCGCCTGGCGCTCTTTCTGTCTCTTCGCGCAGTTTAGACAGGCCATACTTCGTCAGGAAGAGGGCAATAAATACGCCCGAAACCATCAGGCCGAGACCCCAGACAAAGTCCTGGTTGCTAAGAATATTCAGGCTCATGGCCGATGGGATGCCCATCAGGTAAACCACCGCTGCCACGATAGGCACTGCATAATTTCTTCTAATGCCACGGTCAACCAAGGTCCTTGAGGCCAGTTCGAGCATAGAGATCAGCGAGGAAAATCCTGCAAAGGCCAGGCCCAGGAAAAAGAAGATGGAAAGAATGCTTCCGGCCCCCATACGAGCAAAGAGCTGCGGCAGCCAAATGAAGGTAAGTCCAGTACTTGCCGGACCGCTGGTTTGCATCACCTCCAGCACCTGGCCATCGCTGTAACCATAACCATGCTGCAATACCGAGAATACGGTACCGAAGATCATAATGGCCATGATCAGCGAAATGAAGTTGTTGCCAAGCCCGGTAATGAAGGCATTTTTTACCGTTCCATGGCGGGCGTGCATATAGGCGGCATAGGCAATGAACAGCCCCCAGCCCGCGCCGGTGTCCCAGGCATTCTGCGTAAGCGCCTGCAGCCATATGCCGGGCGTGCTCAGCTGCGACCAATCCACCCTGAAAAGATACGCGATACCCTGCCCGGAGCCGGGCAGGGTAATGGCGCGTATCACAGCAGCAAAAATGATCAGTATCAATACCGGGATAAGAATCTTATTGACCTTTTCAATGGATTTGATCCCTTTCCAGATCACCAGTGCGCCTACCGCAACAGCCAGGAAGTGCAGGGCAAATGGCCACATGCTTTGCTGGAAGTTATCCCAAATAATGGTTGCTTCCTGGGTGTTCCCCGGAAGGGGAAAGAAAAGCATTTGAAAGAAATAATAAAGCGCCCAGCCAACAATGATGGCATAAAAGAAACTTATTGCCGTGGCCACGAACACCACGAAGGCGCCCATCCAGGCAAAGCGCTTCCCCATCCCTTTTACGAAGGAGCCCACCACGCCGAAGCGGTACTTGCGACCGATCAAGTATTCGGCAATGATCAGGGGCACGCTCCAAAGAAACAGAAATATGATCCATGCCAGGATGAGTGCGCCGGCGCCTTCATCGCCTCCGTTCTGGGCGGCGATGCGCGGGAAGCGCCAGATGTTGCCGGTACCCACGGCAATGCCAAGTGCGCTGAGCAGGAGTCCTGCCCGGGTACTGAAGCGCTGCTGAACGGAGCTGTCGGCGGGCATTATTTGCAGTTTTGGAAGTTTAATGAATAATCGGGCTAATGTAAAAAAAATAATTGTGAATGGTAGCCGGAATTTATTAGTTTTGAGGCCTTTTGTCAGTATTGGCAGGCTTTCCCCTGTAGCGGGAAAATTCTTTAATACTGAAGGAAATCGAATACTTATGATCAAAAACCATATTTAACAAACTTATATTCCATTTCAATCCATGAAGCATAGATTTTCCCTGCTACTGATTTCGCTGTTTTTTGCAGCCACCCTTCACGCCCAGCCGGTGGCCGGCTATGGCCAAAACGACAAGGACGCGCTGATCAAAGCCCTTCACGGGATATCAGAAGCCACCATTACCGACTGGATGCACACCCTGATCGCACCCGAAATGCGCGGGCGCCTTGCCGGCGATATTGGCTACGACCGCTCTGCACAATGGGCGGCAGAAGAATTGCAAGGCTGGGGCCTGAAGCCTTTAGCGCCCATTGGAAGCTACTTCCAGGAGTTTCTGCAGCCATACACCCTGGTAAAGGACCAAGGGCATTTGCAATTGAAGACACGCATCGGAAGGCAAACCATCAGCAAACCCTTTGAATTTGCCACCGACTACTGGCCCAGTGGACTTTCGGGAAGCGGGGAGCTGGAAGCCGAAGTGGTGTATGTGGGGCATGGCATTTCGGCCTACGAAATGGGCTATGACGAATACGCCGGAATCGATGTTAGGGGCAAAATCGTGATTGTAGAGCTGGGCTCGCCCTATACCGGCACTTCGCCCGACACCCTTGAAATGTGGTACCCCTATGCCCAGACCGATTATAAAATTGAAAATGCAGCCAAACACGGCGCCAAAGGGATGCTGATGGCCTATATGGCTGCCAACCCAAGGCCAACGGTGCTGCCCGGCTTTCTTTACCTTAGCGTGGCCGACCATGTGGTGGAAGAATTTCTGGCAGGTACCGGCAAGGAACTCAAAACCGTGCGCGAGCAAATCAAAAGCGAAATGAAGCCGCAGTCGTTCAGCACGGGCAAACAGGCCTTTATGGCGGTGAATACCGAATTTTTTCCCGACGGCAAGACCAGCAACGTGGTGGCTGTGATCGAAGGCAGCGACCCAGTGCTTAAGAACGAATACATGATCATTGGCGCACATCTCGACCACCTGGGCATGATGCCCGTGCTGTTTCCCGGCGCGCTCGACAATGCCTCGGGATCGGTTATCGCCATGGGCGTGGCCAAATCGCTGGCCGAAGCCGGTATTGAGCTGAAAAGAACGATGATCATACTGCTTTTTGGGGCCGAAGAAGTTGGTCTGGCCGGCTCCTCCTGGTTCGTCGAAAACTGGCCCTACGACAGGGAGCAGATCAAGTTCATGATCAACCTCGACATGGTGGGGCGCGGCAATTCGTTTTTTGCGGCCACTTCCGAGCCATGGAAGGAGCTCCTGCCCTTTTTTGAGCGCAACAACGAGCGTTGGGTACACAGGCCCATTTTAACCCGCTCAGGCCCATGGACATTCTCTTTCAGGCCGCGCACCGATGGCGCCGTTTTCTCGAACGAGAAAATCCCGGCCATACATTTCGGCGCCCGCGGCGCCACCACCCGCACCCTATACCACGTACCCGAAGACGATATGCGCCAGATCGAAGTGGAGATCATGCGCGATGTGATCAAACTCCTCACCATGAGCATCATAGAAATGGGCAACGCAAAGAGTTTGGAGACGGGGGGATTTTAAATTTTTTCTTTAAGGGATAAAACGTGTCGCCCCTGCAGGGCTAATGTTTAATCTTTGTACCCTTACAAAGGGTTGGCACCCTGTGCTGTTACGTTTTGCCCCTTCAGGGCAATTCCTCTGAGCGATTAAAATCCTTTGAGGGTGCTTATTTTGCTTCACCATAATAAGGGGCGAAGCCCCGAAACATAACAGCACAGGGTGAAGCGAAGCGAAACCCTGTGAACGAAGCGCCACCAGGATCGCAAACCCTGTTAGGGCGCCGCGTAATAAATCATAACTCAAAACGTGTCGCCCTTTCAGGGCTAACCTGGATTGTCGCCAGTTTACACAGGGTTGGCACCCTGTGCTTTCACGCATTGCCCTTTCAGGGCAAATTCAGAGTGAATACTCCGGCTTTCGCTGGATGCAATACTCCCGAATCCAATCAAGGAGCGTAGCCCCGAAACTTAAAAGCACAAGGTGAAGCGAAGCGAAACCCGGTGAGCGAAGCGCCACCAGGATCGCAAGCCCTGAAAGGGCGACGCGTAAAGAATCAAACCCTTTTAAATTCCCTTTTCAACATATTCAATAACTTCCTGCATCAATGGCTCCAAAAAAGGAGTGTACGCGCTTTGGGGATAGTCGGTTTTGAATTGCTCAAAAACGGTAATCAGATCCTGATCAAAAAACCTAAAGCGGTATTGCTGGTCTATGTAGGCAGCAATAAAAAACTCAAGGTTCATATCTGAAGAATACTCTTTGGCCAGTTCAATGGTATTGCTGTGGATTAAACCCTGGCTGCGGTTTTCAGCCCGGATTGCCACCACTTCTTTATAACCAAGGGCTGAATACAAATTAAACCAGAAAGTCATAAACAAATAGTCGTAAGCATACAAAGACCTCAAGAAAAAGGGTTGATCTGAAGAAACCATCGAAATAGCTTCTTCCCAAATTTCCATAAGGTCATCAGGAGTAGAACTACCGTCACCATTAATCCTGAGATGATTCATTGAAGCCAGCACAGCTTGGGCGGTGCCGTAATAAACATTCCTGTCGGCAACAAGCAGAGCATAGACATCCTCAGAAATTTCTCCCATTGTCAAAAACTCCCCAAAACCATTCAACTCCTTTTGCAATTCAGCCTGCAACTCCCGCCTGATTTCCAAATATTCAGATGGATCGTGGCTGCCAAAGGAAAAAATACACGATCTTGGATGGGTGTGCATCAAACCGGTATAAAATTCCTGCACTTTGCCCAAATTCCCTTCGATGGATAATTTCTGATCTGGGCTAAGATTAAGAATTATGTCGTAGTGTTTTCCTTGCTCAACAATTAAAGAAGGCGAATCGAAATACCGGAAATTAATCAAAGCCGGTTTTTCAAGTTCAAGGCGGATCTCAAACCCACCCAATGAGTCAAGGGTGACTTCTTCATAAAAACCTTCGAATACAGTTCCATTTACAGGCACTGTATAACTTAACACTTCAGGAGTATTACCAGCGAATTGGCCTGTTATGGTAACTTGACTGGTTTGGAACCTGTTGCATCCCAAGAAAATTAACAAAAAGCCAAGTATTAAGGTGCTGTAAATCATCTGTTTCATTTGTAAATTTTTTTTTGAACTTATATGAACTGTGCATAGTCAAAGAAAAGAATTTTTTAAAAATTCGTATGATTTTTTCTGCCAACCGCTTTAATTTAAATTGATTCTAAATAATCTAATTTTTCCGAAAAAAACAGGCCGGGTTTCATGATTCGGCAGGCTTAGTTTGAAGGATTTTCGTGGTGAAAAAGGTTCAGGGCATCTTTCCTGGAATTGATTTCCAATTTGGAGTAAATGCTGTTTACATGCGATTTTACCGTGCTTAAACTAACCATTAAAGATTCTGAAATTTCTTTGTTGGTTTTGCCTTCCATGATCATGGAGAATACTTTACGCTCCTGGACAGTTAAATCTTTCAAGCGGTTTTGGTTTCGTTGCCAGCTTTTTTTAAACAACCGGTTAGCAAAAAAACCAGCAATAAACAAAACGGCCCCAAATAGAAGTATCCTGAATGAAAGCCAGTTACTCTTTTGAATTGGGATCTTATTCCTGAACTCCTCCAAATAAATCGAGTCTTCGTTTTTCCACTTCAGAAGAAAATCTTTGTAATACTGCCTGTTTTGCTGGTAGTTGCTCTCAAACCTGCTTTTATAAAGGGCATAAAGGCTTACCATATGGTTTGAACAGGTGTCGGCAAATGCCCTAAGGTTCTCGAAAACACCACTTCTGATTAAATCGCTTATTACCGGGCTTGTCTCAAAGCTAGCACTATCAAGATAGGCCGCAATTTGATTAATTTGCTGTAGCTGTATTCCCTTGTTTTTCGCCGGAGGAGTCAAGAATCTCAACACTCATCTTTCCTTCGCGAATGGTTGAATCGATAGAAAGGGCGAAAGTATCGTACTCAGTTGAAACATCAATGGAAATGTGCTGTTCCTTTGATTCATTTTCCAATTTCAGGCTCCTTGAAGAATTAAACGTAGCTCTTTCCTGTGCATTTGCCAATGGCAGCAGAAAAAAAACGCAAACAACGAGAATGATTAACTTTTTCATTTTTTTTGATTTAAATGGTTAAAGAATGAACGAAGCAAATCTATATTACCATATCTTATTTAACAACTAAAAAAAGGTTGAATTAGTGCTGAAAAAAGGTTTAAAATGTAAGGGGAAACCAAGGTTGTTTCATATTTCCGCAAAAAACAGTAGCGAAGCTTCGCCACTTAACAATCAAATGTGACCCTGCCTAAATCGTCTAAGCAGCTTTCCTTTAAAAAGTATTTTTCAAATTTCAAATAACCTCGGACCTGATCCATTTCATCTTCAGAGTTCAAACGTAGTTAATACGTAGTTAACACGTAGTTAATACGTAAATTTACGTTTGAACTATGTTTTAACTACGTGTATATCTCGTATTAAACTAAAACTTTAAAGGACCTTGTCAGGGTTAGGTTTCTTTTGGGAATGCAGGCTTGTTTATATCGTTTATAAATAAGGAGTGAGGCCTGATTTATCCTCGGGGAAGCACAGGGATTTGCTATTTTTGCCAAAGCAAGTTTAATTATTACCAGACCCATGCTCGAACATCAGTTGGATTATTCTGCGCCCGGCCCCGACCCTGATACCCTGGGCATGGACCGCCGCTGCTTTGTGAAACTGAGCGCCCTTTTTGCCGGCGGGGTGGCGGCCTTTGGCGGCTTGCTGGGCTGCCGCGACGACAAGGATGCGGTGGCCCTCACAGGCATCCCCGAAAGGGATGGCACCACCATTATGCGGGTGGGCTGCCCTGCGCACAACTGTGGCGGGCGCTGCGTGCTGAAGCTCCATGTGAAGGATGGCATCATAAAGCGCATTGAAACCGACGACCGCCCCACCGACGACATCAGCGACCCTCAGCTGCGCGCCTGCATACGCGGCCGTGCTTACCGCCGCCGGCAGTACCACCCCGACCGCCTCAAATACCCCATGAAGCGCGTGGGCAAGCGCGGCGAAGCCAAGTTCGAACGCATCAGCTGGGATGAAGCCCTCGACATTATGGCCGCCCAGCTAAAGCGCGTGAAGCAGCAATACGGCAACGACGCCATACTGGTGCCCTACGGAACGGGCAGCTACAACCAGACCAACGGCCGGCAGACGGCAGCCCGCCTGATGAACCTCTATGGCGGATCGCTGGGTTTCTACAACAGCTACAGCTGGGCCTGCATCAGCGCTGCCACACCCTATGTGTTTGGCACGGGCGTTACGGGCAACCAGCGCCAAGACTGGGTCAACTCAAAATACATTATCATGTGGGGCTGGAACCCCGCCGAGATGCGCGACGGCACCAACAGCGAGTTTTTCATTAAAAAAGCACGCGAAAACGGCGCCAAGGTCATTTGCATTGACCCGCGCATGAGCATGAGCGCCACCGCACTGGCTGATGAGTGGATACCCATCAGACCGGGTACTGACGTGGCCCTGATGAGCGCCATGGCACACGTGATCATCTCCGAAGACCTGCACGACAAGGACTTTATCAGCCGCTGCTGCGTAGGCTTCGATGCCAGCCAGATGCCAGCAGGCTGCGAAAATGAAGAGAGCTACCACGATTATATTTTTGGCACGCGCGACGGTCAGCCCAAAACGCCCGAATGGGCCGAAGCCATCACCGGCATACCGCGCGACACCATTGTGCGCATTGCCCGCGATTACGGCAGCATTAAGCCGGCCATGCTTTACCAGGGCTATGGCATGCAGCGCCGCGCCTATGGCGAGCAGCCCGTGATCGGCGGCTGCGTGCTGGCGGCCATCACCGGCAATGTGGGCATTTCGGGTGGCTGGGCCAGCGGCATTGCACTGCAGGCCGACGATGGCGGTCCGTTCTGGAACGTATTTCCAGTAGGTCGCAATCCCGTAAGAGCCACCATTCCGGTATTCCTCTGGACCGAAGGCGTGCTGCGCGGAAAGGAAATGACCCCAGCCGATGGTGTAAGGGGCGCCGAAAAGCTCGAAAACAACATTAAGCTGATCTGGTGCGTGGCATCGAACATACTCATAAACCAGCATGCCGATGTGAACCGCTCGGCCAAAATTCTGGAAGACGAGAGCCTGGTGGAGTTCATTGCGGTGCAGGATCAGTTTTTGACCCCCTCGGCCCGCTATGCCGACCTGGTGCTGCCGGTGTGCACCCAGTTTGAGACATGGGGCCTGGAGGATGGCTGGAAGTACGGCGATGAAGTAATCCTCATGCCCAAGGTGGCTGAGCCACCCCACGAAACAAAGAGCGATTATCAGATCTGCGCCGAGCTGGCCGAAAGGCTGGGCCTGCGCGACGAATACACCCTTGGGCGCACCGAGCGCGACTGGGTCGAATGGGCTGTGAAATACTACCAGAACACCCGCTTCCCCGACATCCCCAGCCTCGACAAACTGCACGAAATGAACCGGGGCGTGTATTCCACCCCCATCACCGAGCCGAAGGTAGCCTTTACTGAATTCCGTAAGGATCCCGAAAAGCACCCGCTCAACACCCCTACAGGCAAGGTAGAGATCTTCTCGAAACGCCTGTTCGATATGGGCAAGCCTGATACCATTCCGGCCGTGCCAAAATACATTCAGGAATGGGAAAGCCCTTTCGGGGAAGAAGCGAAACAATATCCGTTGCAGGCCCTGGGCCACCATTACATGCCACGGGTGCACTCCACCCACGACGGCATCGACTGGCTCGAAGAAGCCTTCCCGCAAAGGGTATTCATAAACCCGATCGATGCCCGCCCGCGCGGGATCAAGGACGGCGACCAAGTCCTGGTTTACAACGAGCGCGGAAAGATCAAGATCCCCTGCCGCCTCACCAGCAAGATCATGCCCGGAGTGGTAAACATACCGCAGGGCGCCTGGTGGGAGCCCGACAAGGATGGCATTGACCGCCGCGGCAACGTGAACGTGCTCACCAGCCATAAATGGACCCCGCTGGCCTATGGCAATGCACAGCATACGATTATGGTGGAAGTAAGGAAAGGTATAGGTTGATTGGTAGATTGGTAGATTGGTAGATTAGTGGATTAGTGGATTGGAGCATAATGGTTTTAATTTTTGTCAGTTTGGTGTGGTTTTTTACTTATGCATTAATCTGTGTAAATCCGTTAAATCTGCGTAATCTGTGTTCTAAAAAAAATACAAATAAATAATAGAATGTCTCAACTGGGTTTCTTTTTTGATGCGTCGGCTTGTTCGGGTTGCAAGACCTGCCAGGTGGCCTGTAAGGACAAGAACGACTCGCCCATGGGTGTGCGGTGGCGCCGGGTTTACGAAGTCAGTGGCGGGGAATGGGTGCAGCAGGGACCGGCCTGGGTGCAGGATATTTTCTCATGGAACGTTTCGATGGCTTGCAACCACTGCATTGATCCCATTTGCCTGAAATCGTGCCCCAACAATGCCATCACCAAAAACGAGATGGGCCTGGTGCTGATCGACCCCAATAAATGCATGGGCTGCAAATACTGCGAATGGACCTGTCCTTATGGCGCCCTGCAGTTCGACAATGAACGCAAGGTCATGAGCAAGTGCGATTTTTGCGCCGATTACCTGGAGCAGGGGAAACCACCCGCTTGCGTTGCCGCCTGCCCCATGCGCGTGATCGACTTCGGCGAGCTGGAAGAACTCCGCAAGCGCCACGGAAGCCAAAATGAAGTGTTCCCGCTTCCACAGAAAACCTTTACCGACCCAGCACTGGTCGTGAAGCCGCACCCCGGAACCAAAAAAGCTGAAAAGCATTCACCACACATTGCCAATATTGAGGAGGTACGATAAATGAACAGCAACGAATGGCCCCTGGTATTTTTTACCCTGCTCTCGCAATTAAGCATGGGAATTATTCTGGCCGGACTGGTAACTTTTCTTTTTTTGAGAAATCAGGAATTCACTTCCAATACAGAATTGAAGCGTTTGGTTACCTTCATTGCCATGTCGGGTATGGCCGTGGCCCTGGTGCTTTCGTTTCTGCACCTGGCAAAACCGCTGCATTCGGTATATGCCCTGGGGAATATGGGCAGTTCATTCCTGAGTCGCGAGATCCTGCTGGTGTCGCTGTTCCTTTTCACGCTTACCTTAGCCTGGACATCGGTTCGTTTTGGTCTACCCTCAGCGGTTTCGTTCAATTTCCTCTATCTGGCAGCCCTGTTTACCGGAATTCTGCTGGTATGGGTTATGGCCAGGCTTTATATGATCCCTACCGTGCCTGCCTGGAACACCCCGCTCACCATACTGAAGTTCTTCAACAGCGGACTGCTGCTGGGTGCAGGGGCTATGCTGGTGGCAGTGGTTTTTCTTCATGGAAAAGGCATTGAAATACCAAGGGTGCAGCAGATGGTAACCATTCTTTTTTACCTGATGGCCCTGGGTGTATTCATTCATTTGACCACCGCCCTAATTCCTGTGGCAGCGCACGAAGGCATGCATTCATCCTTCCCCGCGCCTTTGATCCCCTTTGCCTGGAAAGCCGCCCGACTGCTGTTTCTGATGCTGGGTTTCTCGCTGCTGGCATGGTGGTACCCCGGGTTCGTTTCCATGACCTCGCGCGGGGCCCCATACTGGGCTTACTTGGCTTTCATCCTGCTTTTCCTTTCGGAAATATGCGGGCGCTATATCTTCTATGCATCTTATTACCGGGTTGGAGTCTGAAAGATGAGAAAAAGAGAAAGAGTGAAAAAGTGAAGGGGAGAAAGTAAGAAAATGAGAAGGTGAGATATTAAAAGAAAAAAACGTTTTGGGTTGATGAATTCCAGTTGGGACAGGAAGCAGATTTCAGGGGTTGTTTTGGCAGGTGGCAAAAGCAGCCGCTTCGGGCAGGATAAAGGTTTGTTTCCCTTCCGGGGAAAGGCTTTGGTGGAGCATGCCATCGACATCCTGAAGCCTCTTTGCAGCGAAATCCTGATCAGCACAAATAATCCCGATGCATACGGTTTCACGGGTCAAAAAACAATCGCAGACATCCACGCCGGCTGCGGCCCCATTGGCGGCATGCACAGCGGGCTTTTTAATGCCAGTGGCCAAATAGTTCTTTTCCTGGGTTGCGATATGCCTTTTGTGGATAGCAAAGTCTTTTCGTTTTTGCTGGAAAATATCGCCGTAAACCATGCTGCCGTGGCCATGCACAATGGTTTCCGCGAAACGCTTTGCATGGCCTTGAAAAAAGAAAGCCTGCCCCTTGTGGAACAGGCCATTGCCGAAAAAAAATACAAGATTCTTGATATGCTCGAAATGCTTAGCGTAAGCTATCCTGAGTTAAGCACCCAGTCTTTCTTTCACCGCGATATGTTTCACAACATTAATTTTCGGGAGGATCTTCCCCCTGATCGGAAACAATAGACGGACCAGTATTGAGTTTATAATCTTTAACTAGAATACCGGCTGATAAATTAAGCCTGGAAGTCAGTTTTCTGATCATCTCAACAGTAAGTTTTCTTTTGCGGTTCAAAATCTCCGAAACCCTGCTTTTCCCACCAATTTCATTAACTAGGTCACTCTGTTTCAGATTTAACTCTTCCATTCTGATTTTAATAGCGGCAATGGGGTCAGGCGCTTCAATCGGGTAATGCTTCTTTTCGTAATCGTCGATAAGCAAAGCCAGCACATCTGCCTCATCGCTTTCAGGAGTACCAACAGGAGCATCAAAAAGAATCTCCAGTCTTTTCAACGCCTTTTCATAGTCAGCTTTTTTCTTAATAATTTTTATGTCCATGGTTTTAATTGATCAAATTAGGTTTGCATCAATTTTATCGTATTCAGCATGGGTTCCGATAAAACGAACAAAGGCCCATTGCTTCTCAAAATTGAACTTCACAACCAGTCTGAAGGTATTTCCCTTTATGTTAAAAACTACCCTCGAATTTTTCAATATACTGGCAGTGGCATAAGCACTTTTTATCTCATTGGGATTCTTCCATTCAGAGCTCATTGTGGTATCATACCAGGTTTTTAGGTATTGTTCAGTTTCAGGGTGTTTCTCCCAAAAACTCCGCAAGGTACTCTTCGAAAAGATCCGCTCCATTTTCTGAAAAATGATTTACAAATTTAATAAAAAGTTCTCGATTTGGGAACTGTGTTGTATTAATTTTTACAATCCTCATTCACATCCAATACATACCTTTCAATCACCCCAATTTGCGAAGCGGTTTCCCAGCCATCAAAGCCGGTGATTTGCTCATAAGCAACCGATTGTTTGAAAGCCTCAAGGTACAATTCCGATACCGGTTTATACGACCAGTGCCATTTTTCTTCTTCATAACCACCATTGCGATTGGCACCTTGTGCGGTGTATGGCTGACAAAAACCAAATTGGGCGGCGTTCTGCTGCAGCCATTCATAAACCCTTTTTCCCTGACCTGACTCGAAATGACTGTTTACCAGGCTGTTCAGGTCAATGTCGGTGCCCCAGTGGTGGCGCGAGGTGCCGGGCATGGCGCTGAAACGCAGTATCTCGCGGGCGCGCTCAACAGGATCGGTAATGCTCGTAGCACTAATGTTTCCTTCGAGCATTTGCCGGCCATTCCATTTGTCATTCCAGATGCGGCGCTGGTGGTTATAAGTGCGCATGGCCGAAACAATCACAAGGTTTACCCCATCGGCACGCGCTGCTTCAAGCATTTTTACAAAAGCTTCATAGGCCTCCCTGCGCATAAACATGCCCGAACGGGTGGCATACTTTGCCTCAATTGCCGCAAAATGAGGGTTGGATGCCGGGTCAACCTTACCCATCAACAGTTCAAGGGTAATTGGTTCTGTAACTTCAGGAGTTTGGGGTTCCATATTTTCTTGGGTTTCGGTTATCTGGGTAGTTTGCAAGGTCTCGACTTGCGGCTGAGCAGGCATTATTGCCCTGCGGGAGGCACGCTCGCCCCTGGAAAAAATGAACAGCACAGCCAATAAAACGACCAGGGCAGCCAGCAACCAGCTTTTTGGATGATTGTTGTTTCTTTTGTTTTTCAATGCCAATCATGTTAAGAGAAACAAATTTACCGAAATATTAAACATTGGCTGGTAACTTCATTTTATTAAGCATCGCCCTTACAGGGCTTGCGAATTAAGGATTGGGCTAAACACAGGGTTAGCACCCTGCGCTTACACGTTTTGCCCCTTCAGGGCAAAATTTTGAATCTTGTGATCCAAAGGTTTTTATAAAGTTTCTCCACAGCAAAGGGGCGAAGCCCCGAAACTTAAAAGCACAGGGTGGAGCGAAGCGAAACCCTGTGTGTGAAAACCCAGAAAAAAATTAAGCCCTGAAGGGGCGAAACATTGTTACCCATAAAAAAGCTAAAATAATCAGAAACCATTAAATTTGAATCACTATTCCCAATTCTAAGAAGAGCTATCAACCATGCCCCTCCCACCTGTAACAGAGCGCAATTTTTACCCGGAATTCCGGTTTCAGACCTCGCGCAGCAGTGGTCCGGGCGGGCAGCATGTAAACAAGACCGAAAGCCGGGTGGAGCTGTTTTTCAACATCGATGCTTCAACACAGCTTGACGACGAAGAGAAGGAACGCCTTCAGCGGAAGCTAAAAAAACGCATAAATGCCGATGGCGAATTGATCATTGCGTCAGAAATCACCCGCTCACAAATCCGCAACAAGGAGGATTGCATAAAAAAATTCTTTGAGCTGATTGAAAAGGTGCTAACGATAGAGAAAAAGCGCATTGCCACCCGTCCTTCCCTGGCTGCCAGAAAAAAAAGACTGGAGACCAAGCGCCTCCAGTCTGAAAAAAAGCAGTTGCGAAAAAAGCCCTGATTACTTCAGATACTGATCGAGCCATTTGAAAAACTCGCGCTGCCACAGGATGCCGTTTTGCGGGCTGAGCACCCAGTGGTTCTCTTCAGGGAATACCATGAAACGGCTGGGAATACCTTGCAGTTGTGCAGCGTTAAAAGCCTCCATCCCCTGACCATATGGCACGCGGAAATCTTTCAATCCGTGAATGACCAGTATCGGCGTATCCCAGTTGCCCACGAAAAGATGGGGCGAAAAGTCGTAGTTTCTTGGCCGCGGCTCCGCGTAATATGCCCCGCCCATATCCCAGTTGGCGAAAAACATTTCTTCGGTGGTGCCATACCAGCTTTCGAAGTTGAACATGCCGCAGTGGGCCACGAAGGCGCTGAAGCGGTTCTGGTGGTTGCCAGCCAGCCAGAATACGGAGAACCCGCCATAACTGGCCCCAACTGCCCCCAGGCGTTTCTCATCCACATAAGGTTCGGCAGCAATGGCATCGATGGCGCTGAGCAGGTCGAGCTTGTTTTGCCCGCCATAGTCCTGGCTGATCTGATCGTTCCATTCCTGCCCGAAAGTGGGCACACCCCGGCGGTTGGGTGCCACCACAATGTATCCCTGCGAAGCCATTAGCTGAAAGTTCCAGCGATAGGAATAGCCCTGGCTGATGGCGTTTTGCGGACCGCCGCCGCAAAAGAGCAGGGCAGGATATTTTTTGTTGGGGTCGAAATCGGGCGGATAGATTACCCAGGCATGCATATCCTTGTTGTCGGAAGTCTTGATCCAGCGTTCCTCCACACGACCAAGGGCTGTGCGCTCCAGCAACTCCGCATTCGCAAAGGTTAACTGCTGCTGCACTGTGCCACGGCGGGTTTCCTCAATTCGGTAAATCTCGGTGGGAACCGACATGCTGACGCGCTGACCAACCAGATATCTGCCGGCCACAGCCACCGACTGGTAGTTGTGCATTCCGTCGGTGATTTTGTTTATGCTGCCGTTGGCAAGCTCGAGCGAGTAGATCTGGTAGGTGGCATGCTGACCGCTGATAAAATAGAGTTTGCGGCTGTCGGCCGACCAGGTGAGGTTGCTGCTGCTCTGGTCGAAGCCTTCCGAATAATCGCGGTGTGTACCGGCTTGCAGGTCCATAATCATGATGCGGGTCTTATCGGCTTCAAAGCCTTCGCGTTCCATGCTTTCCCAAGCTAGGTACCGTCCATTGGGCGAAATGGACGGGTTCTTGTCGTAGCCATAGTTAAAGGGTGTCAGGTCGCGGGTTTCACGGGTCTCAAGGTCGTACAGATACAGGTTGGAATTGGTGCTCACGGCAAATTCCTTGCCGAATTTCTTTTTCGACGTGTAAACCAGGAAGCGGCCATCAGGGCTCCAGGTAATTTCCGAACTGCCACCAAACGGAGGCACCGGCGAATCGTATGGTTCACCTTCCATAATATCGGTATGGCGGCCAATGGAGCCATCGAGGTAAGGTGCCACGAACACATGGCTGAATGTGCCGTCTTTCCATTGGTCCCAGTGGCGGTACATCAGGTCATCATAAATCATGGCATTGGCCATGGGCAGGTCGGTATGCACATCGTTCACCGTGGGCATTACGCGCACCCTTTTAGTGAAATGAATGTGTTTCATATCGGGCGAATAGCCAAAACCTGTTACACCGCCCGAAATCTCAGTAATCTTCACCTGGTTACTGCCATCAGGCTCCATTTCCCAAACCTGTCCGCCGCGCATAAATCCGATCTTTTTGCCATCGGGGCGCCATTGCGCATTCGACTCGCTGGTAGTGGAGTTGGTAAGGTTGCGGGCCTGTCCGCCAGCAACGGGAACCACGAAAAGGTTACGTACGCCGCGATTTTCCTGCACATTGTAAGTGGTGACCCCGTAAAGCACCTGGGTGCCATCTGGCGACACCTGCGCATCGCTCACACGGCCAAACTCCCAGAGCGTTTCAGGGACCATTGGCGCTTTCTGCGAAAGCACATTAAAAACGACACCAAAAAGCATCGCCGAAAGAAAAAGTAATCTCTTCATTTTGTTCTGATTTTGATTATGTTGATTGCTGAATTTTTCCGGTCATAAAAATAGCAATATTCCTATGGCCTGCGCGTATTTTTTTGTTGAAAACCAGATTGCCCGAAATAAAAAAGGGCTTTTCTCAAAGCCCCTTATTCGTATTTGAAAAAATGAAAATAGTTTATGCGCTTACTTTCAGCGCATCCTTAATTTTATTTTCCACTTCTTCAGAAAGTTCCGGGTTGTCAAGCAGCAATTGTTTCACCGCATCGCGGCCTTGCCCCAGCTTGGTTTCTCCGTAGCTGAACCATGATCCGGATTTTTTAATGATATTATGATCGACGGCCAGGTCGATGATCTCACCCACCTTAGAAATGCCCAGACCAAAAATAATATCAAATTCTGCCTGACGGAACGGGGGTGCCAGCTTGTTCTTCACCACTTTTACGCGGGTGCGGTTACCCACAGCGCTGTCGCCTTCCTTGATCTGAGAAATACGTCTGATATCAAGCCGCACTGAGGCATAAAACTTCAGGGCGTTTCCCCCTGTTGTTGTTTCAGGGTTGCCAAACATAACCCCGATCTTTTCGCGAAGCTGGTTAATGAAAATACAGCAGCAACCGGTCTTATTAATGGTTCCTGTCAGTTTTCTCAAAGCCTGCGACATAAGCCTTGCCTGAAGACCCATTTTCGAGTCGCCCATCTCGCCTTCGATCTCGCTCTTTGGCGTCAATGCGGCCACTGAGTCAATTACTATGATATCGATGGCACCGGAGCGGATCAGGTTTTCGGCAATTTCGAGTGCCTGTTCGCCATTATCGGGCTGGCTTACCAGCAGGTTTTCAATGTCCACGCCCAGTTTCTTGGCGTAGTTGCTGTCGAAAGCGTTTTCTGCATCAATGAAAGCAGCTATGCCGCCGGCTTTTTGTGCTTCGGCAATGGCATGGATAGCCAGGGTGGTTTTACCTGATGATTCCGGACCATAAATTTCAACCACACGGCCGCGTGGCAGACCGCCAGTGCCCAGTGCAATGTCGAGGGTAAGTGAGCCGGTACTAATGACTTCAACCGGCACAACGGCCGAGTCGCCAAGTTTCATAATGGTGCCCTTGCCGTACGATTTCTCTAACTTGTCCAGCGTGAGCTGAAGGGCCTTCAGCTTTTCGGCATTCTGGGGGTTTTCCTTTTCTTTACTCATACAAATGATTATATTTCAATGAATTAAATCAAACTTTCCTGCAGTTCAAATATATCAATTTTTTTCCTTACTGGAAAATTTATTCGATTTGAACGAACTCAAATGAACCAGCTTTTTTGTCTCGAAAAAGGGCTCCTCGAACCAATGGCTTAGCTCAAACACCTTGACAGACATTTTCACCTGCTTTAATTCCTCCTCAAATTCGCCCCCTTTCAGATACAGAATTCCATTGGTCAGAGAGTTGCGGTTTTCGGCAGAGATTTTATCCTTTACCCATCCAACAAATACTGGCAGGGCAGTAACGGCGCGGCTAACCACATAGTCAAATTTACCCGGCAGGTCTTCTGCACGGGAATGGAGGGCTTTTACATTTTTCAGGTCAATCGCATTAGCAACCTCATTTACCACCCTGATCTTTTTCCCAATGGAGTCAACCAGCAGGAATTCCGTTTCCGGGAAAAGAATAGCCAGCGGGATACCCGGAAATCCGCCACCGGTACCCACATCAAGCACCCTGGTGCCAGCCTTGAATTGAATGGCCCGGGCAATTCCAAGTGAATGCAGCACATGATGCACGCTAAAATTCTCCATGTCCTTGCGGGAAATTACATTGATACGCTGGTTCCACTCTAGATACAAAGGAAGTAAAGCATCAAAACGCTCGTATTGAGCAGGTTGCAATTCCGGAAAATACTTTTTTATTTCTACCATAGGTTGGCTTTAGGGCAGATCAACACCCGGCAAATATCCTGAACACAAAGCTAATGAAAGCTTCCAAGCCTTTCGCAACAAAAAATAATTATTTCTTTGAAACGTTTGCTTGAAGAATGCCGTATCATTACAAAACAATAAACTATAATACTCTATGCGATATTCAATTAAAGCCTTTCTTAAAAGACTTTTTGTGTTTACCGTATTGTTTTGCCTGATACTGCCCGGCTATGCTGATGGCCAGCGCAGAATTACCCGCGAAGAATACATTGAAACCTACCGCGATATAGCCATTGAAGAAATGCGCACCAACGGCATTCCTGCCAGCATAAAGCTTGCCCAGGGCATTCTTGAATCTGGTTTTGGCAATAGCGAACTGGCCACCAGGGCCAACAATCATTTTGGCATTAAATGCAATGGATGGACTGGCCGTTCGGTATTGCAGGATGATGATGCCAAGAATGAATGTTTCCGCGCTTATAACGACCCCGTTGAATCCTGGCGTGATCACTCCCAGTTTCTGTTAACCCGACCTTGGTACGCCCCCCTTTTCAAGCTCGACCCCACCGATTATAAAGCCTGGGCACATGGATTGCGCCGCGCAGGCTATGCCACCAATCCGCGGTATGCCCAATTGCTTATCAGGGTTATTGAGGAAAACAACCTTTCCCAATACGACAAAATGGCCATGAATATGCTGGCCGAGCTGCCTGCATCTCCTAACCTTCGCAATGCCAGCAGCCGCCCCGCAAGGCCGGCACGCACACAAACGGTTGAGGATTTTGCGCCGGTATCCTTCGAGGCCGTCAGAACCGTACAGACCAACAACCGCGTAAAATATATTTTAGCCCGCCAGGGCGACACCCCCGAACGCATTGCCGAAGAAATGAGCATGCGTGCCTGGCAAATAGAGCGATACAATGAGCTGGAAAACGGGCGTACCATCAAGCCCGGGCAGATTGTTTACTTGCAACCCAAGCGCAAACAGGCTGTAAAGGCTGTGCATGTTGCCCAGCCGGGCGAAACCATGTATGATATTTCGCAACAACATGGCATCAGACTCGACCAACTACTCAGCCGCAACAATATGCAAGAGTGGCAGCAGCCCCAACCCGGACAGAAGATTTTGTTAAAGGGCAGGGCAAGGTAACTAACGGAATCGCCCGTCTATTTTTTTGCACTTACCAGACTAATCTAAGGCTGCAATGCTCGAAATCCTTTTCTTAATGGCCTTTGGAATTCTGATCGGGTTTTTCCTTCGCGGGAAGAAAAGAGCCGTGTTCTGGGTTGAAAAGGCCATTCTCTGGAGCATTTTCCTGCTGCTTTTTTTTCTGGGGCTTTCCATTGGTGGCGATGAGCTCATTATGGCAAGCCTGCCCTCGCTGGGGCTCAATGCATTTCTGATTACCCTGGGCGGGGTGTCGGGCAGCGTGCTTGCTGCCTGGGCCACCTGGAAGTTTCTGTTTAACAGGAAAAAAAGGAGCACCCAATGAAAACAAGCCTGATCATACTGCTGTTTTTTGCCGCCGGGGTGCTGGCCGGAACGCTTGATTTTTTACCAGCTGCCCTTAACGGGAAGGATATGAGCACCTTGGCCTTGTACCTGCTTATGTTTTTGGTGGGCATCAGCATTGGTGCCGATGACCGCGCCCTGGAAGCGCTCAAATCGCACGGACTGAAACTGTTCCTGGTGCCCCTTGCCACCATTATCGGCACCTTTGCCGGGGTGGCAGCCATTCACCTGGCCACCACCAATCTTCTTTTCGGCGAAAGCATGGCCGTGGGTGCCGGCTTCGGCTATTACAGCCTTTCGAGCATTATCATTGGCGAGTTGCACAGCGAAGCCCTGGGCGTTACCGCCCTGCTGGCTAACGTAATGCGCGAGATTATCACCCTGTTGCTTGCACCTTTTTTTGTGCTCTGGTTTGGAAAACTCTCACCCATTTCGGCAGGCGGCGCCACCAGTATGGACACCACCCTGCCCATAATCACCCGCGCATCAGGAAACGAATTTGCCATAGTGTCATTGTTTCATGGCATGGTCCTAACCATATTGGTGCCTTTGCTGGTAACGTTTATAATTTCAATGATTTAAACAAATAATGTTACGCCCTTACAGGGCTTGCAATATTGTGGCGTGTTAAAATCACAGGGTTTCGCTTCGCTTCACTCTGTGCTTTTACGTTACGGGGCTATGCCCCTGGTTTTTTTGAATTGAACATCAAAATACATCGGTCTTTGCCGGCTGACATTGCCCCGAGGGGTGCAATTGCTTTACCACATTTTTTTAGAAATATCAAAAAAAATTTACTTTTTATTTTTTTTTATTTACTTTATTATTAGAAAATTAAATGATTTTTTACGATTTATTTGCAGAATTTTGTAGTATTTAATATGTTTGCAATATTCATTTTTATTTATTAATAATATGATGCCTTTGCTTACACACACACACACACACACAGCGGGCATGGTGCAGCAAATCATTTATGCTTGCTGGTTTTTATTTTTTGGCAAAGTGTTAAGTTTGCTTTCACTCCATTTATTATTTTCCTTATTAGTTCTCGTTGTCTATTTTTTTGGTTTGGTAAGAACAAGTTCGTTTAATTATGGCCATTAAACCCAATTTGTGGGATTAATGGCGTTTTTTCTATTCTTACTATCAATTGTTAATTCAATTTTTTATTAACGCAAAACTAATAAATATGAAAACAAAAACTATGCTACTGCTGTTTTGCTTCGCTTTTTTGGGGGGCTGTTCAAAAAGAGATTTTGAGAGATCAATTGAACCATCAACTATTGTTGATAATAAATTCTCTGCTGAATTGAAGAATGTCGGCGTTAGGCAAGGTGTATTGTCTTTTAATGATATTAAGGAGTTTCGGGCTTTTTACAATTTCATCCTTGATTATCAAATGAATGTTGATTTTTTGTTAAAGTTTATAAGGGAAAACTTTGATTTTGTTTCTGCAAGAGAGGTCTTTGAGGGTCAAATTAACAACATTGAACATCCAACGGAGTTCCTAAAAGCAGCTGAATCAAATCCTAATGTTTTTGAGAAAATTAACATAGGTGGTGAATTTTACTATGATTTGGCCTTTTCCAATGTTTCTTCATACTTCTTTAACAGAGAAGGTAAAGTCATAATTGGAGACACTTTGATTGTGGCTAGAAAAGAAGGCACATATCTTTTTGAGATTGGACGTGATCCAGAAATAGGTAACCTTGAATCGGATTCCAATGATTTTCGTTTTATACCCAAAGAATTTGAGACATTTGGCCCCAAAAACCATTTCAGCTACAAGACAGCCTACTTTTCAAATTCTAGACGGATTGTTGCCAGATTATATTTGCACGAAATTTACTATCCAGGTATAGGGATCATGTATGAATATGATGCAAGGACTACCGGGCAAAGAAGGTATTTAGGAGCCTGGATTCAAAACAGGATCGATTTAATAGGTTTCAAGCATGAGTATGGCTCTATTACCTATCAATCTTCAATAAGTCAATTCGTTAACCCTGCCGATTTTTTCCTTTTTGGCCGTGCAGATATTTCTCAAACCTTAGCTTATGGGTCATATATTGATCCCATTGTTCACGCTCAAAGTACGCTAATGCTAACCCATTATGGAACTTGGGACTCGGAATATGGTTACCGAGAAATAACGGAAAACGAGCTTTTCAGATGATAAATTAAAAATTTGTTTTTATGGGCAGAGGTATAAATTTCAGGTTTTATTTAAAATTGATTTTTTTTTCAATTCTTTTCCAATTTTGGATAATTCCTGATGCAATTCCACAAGGAGGTTCAACTCCTTTGTTGGAGAGGCAGAATTTTTTGGGCTTTCAGCTAAACCCTTTTTTTAACGATGTTTTTTTTGATGAACTCACCGCAGGAAATTTTCAACGTTCCTTATGGGTTTTCTCTGTTCATTACGGACGGGAGTCGGTTTTTTTTCCAAACCTGACCATTGGAGGTGAGTTTCATCAACATAGAACCTTTCGGGCAGATCCGGGCTATTCGTTTTTTACCCTGGGTCCATTCGCACGCTATTCTCATAGGGTTTTTACCTGGGCTGGTGTGTTTGCCGAAGCATCCCCCATGGTTAGCTATTCAGTTTCAAAAATTCCTAACCTCGGAATTGAAAACAAGGATTTTGAGTTCATCTATTATTTTGCGCCTGGTATTTCATTAGGTCAGCACCAAAAGCGTTTTAGTGTTGACTTGTTTTGGAAGTTTTCAGGGAAAGTGCTTATTGATGGAAATAAAAATGTTTTTAGCTTTAAACTTAATTACCATTTTTAAGTGAGAATTAAATTTATCAACCATCATTGGCTAATCCTGTTTCTTATACTTAACCCCACCTTGACTTTGGCTCAGGGTGGGGTTACAGTCCAGGGCTATGTCCGTGATTCTTTGAGCCGTGAAACTTTACCCGGCGTGCATGTTCTGTCAATAGAAACCCAAACTGGAACCATAACCAATAATTATGGGTTTTATTCTATCACTTTACCTCCTGAAAGTACTCAGCTAGTTTTTTCTTACGTGGGTTATGGAACAAAGCATCTTTATTTATATATGTCAAAAAACCTTCGCCTCGATGTAGACTTGCAACCCAAGGTTGATTTGGAGATTGTGACAGTTAGTGCTGAAAGGCCACAGTTTGAAACACCGGCTTTAGGGGCAATTCGTCTGCCTATTATTCAGGCAAAGGCTGTGCCCGCAGTTTTTGGTGAAAAAGATGTAATGAAAGCATTGCAACTATTGCCAGGCGTGCAAGGTGGCAATGAAGGAACCAGCGGATTGTTTGTAAGGGGCGGTGGTCATGATCAAAATCTGATCATCCTTGACGATGCCATTGTTTATAATGTCAATCACCTTTTTGGTTTTTTTTCCCTTTTTAATGGAAATGCAATAAAAGATGTTGGGCTTTATAAGGGCGGCTTCCCTGCCAGGTATGGTGGCAGGCTCTCTTCGATAGTGGATATAACCATGCGCGAAGGCAATATGAATAAATATGAAGGTGAGGCGGGTATAGGGCTGATTTCGTCAAGATTTTCATTTGAAGGTCCAATTGTTAAAGAGAAAGCCTCTTTTTTGCTCTCTGGCAGGCGTACCTATCTTGACCGACTTATTACTCCTTTTATGCCTGATGAAGAAAAAATTGGCTATTTCTTTTACGACCTGAATGCCAAAATGAATTATGTATTAAATGAAAATAACCGTTTCTTTTTAAGTGGTTTTTTCGGAAAGGATAAGCTCTCCACTTCATATATTGAACCTTATGAAAAAACCGTTGGAGGGTTAAACTGGCACAATGCTTTGCTGAGCGCCAGGTTAAGCAGCATTCTTCCCAAGGGATTATTTGTAAATAACACCTTGGTTTTTAGTCAATACCGCACTGGTTACCTGTTGCGGCAAATAGACATTCCTTCTTCTCAAGAGTATTATTTTAATTACCAAACCGGCATAAGAGACTATTCTCTTAAATCTGATTTCTTTTTTAACCCCTGGCCTTTTCATACCTTCAGGTTTGGAGGTGTTGCCATTGCACATGAATTTCAACCCAGGTTGTTTGAAATAAGAAATGAGCTTGTTGGACAGTACCGAGGTGAGGAAGAAAAACAATGGTCAGTTGAGTCGGCCTTATATGCTGAAAACGAATTTACCCGAAATCAATGGATGTATAATATTGGTTTCAGACTTTCTTTTTACAATACCCTTAAGCAAAGCCGGTTTAAGCCCGAACCACGAATTACCATCGGATATCTTTATTCTCCGCTTGGTTCAGTAAAGGCTTCATACTCAGAAATGAATCAGCATATTCATTTGTTAAGCAATACGGGTGGTTCGCTTCCAACTGACATTTGGTTACCTGCTGGCCCAAGCCTGCTTTCGCAAAGCAGCAAACAATTTTCGTTAGGATGGAACAGGAGGCTTGAAAGGTTTGATGCTGAATTAACGTTGGAAGGATATTTTAAACAGTCTGATAATATTCTTACCTATAGAGATGGTGCCCACTTCTTTTTTATAGATGATCAAAATCCATCGGCCGATATCAACTGGGAAGACAACGTGTCCCAGGGCATTTCAGAGGCTTTTGGAATAGAGTTCTTAATTCACAAAAAGAAGGGTAAATTAAATGGATGGTTTGCGTATACCTGGTCGGAAGCCTTTTTTAGCTTCAACGAAATCAATAATGGGGAAAACTACCCCGCCAATTTTGACCGCAGGCATAATCTGTCACTAACCCTCTCTTACAGCTTTTCTTCTGCATTTCAGGTTTCTACTTCCTGGGTTTTTATGAGTGGCCACCCCATTACCTTGCCATTACATACTTCTCAAACTTTTCGGCCCATTGGCTTCCTCGGAGATCAAGGAATGGAGCCTGGTTTTATTGTTGACTATTATACGCAAAGAAACAACTACCTGACTGAAAACTATCACCGATTGGATTTAAGTTTCAGGTTTATTAAAAATAAACGCTTTGGAGACAGGGTATGGGAAGTGGGTGTCTATAATGCTTATAATAGAATGAACCCTTTTTCATATAATCTGATTACTGACCGCAATACTGGTCAAAGAAAACTCAGAAAAACTACCTTATTCCCTTTGATACCTTCCGTGACATACTTATTTAAGTTTTAAATTGAAATGGCGAAAAGAAAGAATTTTGTTTCTCTCATTCTTTTGGTTTGTACCCTGGGTTTTTTAAGCTCAGCTTGCTCTGGATTGATTGAAGACATTGATCTTTCTTTTGCTGAGCCTCCGATAGTGGTTCATTGTTATTTGTTTCCGGGAATGCAGGTAATCGAAATATCAGTTGAATATGCTCATAATATTGGGGGAGGTGCCATCCCCTCCAATAGGATACCGGTTGAAGATGCCCTTGTAAAATTGTGGTCAGAGATTCATGAACCCATTCTGATCCCTTATGATGAAACCAAAATGTTATTTAGCTCCTCTGCAGAGGAGCTGACAATTATTGAAGGGCTAGAGTATTACCTTTTAATTGAGCATCACCAGCATCACTCCATTTCGGCAAAGGTCCGGATTCCTGAAAGCCATAATGAGTTTTTTGTTGAAGTTAGCGAATTGGAAACAAAAACAGACTCTCGTATCTTTAGTTTTGTGGCCTGGGTTCAGGATAAACCCCAAGAAAAAAACTTTTACCAATTTTTTGGTTTTCTTGATGGCGTCAGAATTTGTGAAATTGAGCAAGGGATAGAAGAAGTGGAATTTAGTTACTCAATTTTTGATTTTAATCCTTTAACACCTGATGAAAACCGGGATGGCCTGACGATTCTCTTTACATCCCGTGAATTGGAATTCTTCAACTCTCATATATGTCATTATAGGATTGATAGCCTTCGTTTTAGCCTGGCTTTTTTTGAAGAGAGCACTTTCTTTTACCTTAAATCCATTGAGGACTTTATGGACGCAACCGATAATCCGTTTCTTTTCCCGCAGACTCCATATTCTAACATTACGAATGGGGTTGGTATATTTGGCGCTTACAGCATGAAAGAAAAAGTTATTTATGCTGATGAATTTTAAGAGATTAGTTTCTTGCCTCGGAATTCCCCTTTTTTATAGCCCTAATCTTAGCTTAGTGAAAAATAGGTAATGATATTTTCGTCGGTTATTTTTAACCTCGCGCCAAAAAAGTTGGCCTGCTACATCAGTAGTGGTAAGCTTTTGTCCGCATTATAATATTAAGTAGCGCATCCAACAGGACTTGCGATTCTGGGGGCATTTCATTCACAGGGTTTCGCTTCGCTGTACCCTGTGCTTTTACGTTACGGGACTTCGTACCTTAGCCCAAAATTTACCTTACCGCCGCCACATATGCGCCCTTTGTTCGCACCGGCCAAACCTCGATGCCGGCTTCCTGGCAGGCTTCTTCCCAGCGGTTCGTATTCCAGAAGGTATTGGAGGCGTCAATGATTACCTTTTGAGGCTGCAAGGCTTCAAGGGCGATTTGCGGATTTACACGCGAATTCTGACTTATAATCAGGTAATGGATTGGCATGCCAGGGTCAGGGATTTCCCGCAAAGGGGACTGATCAAGTAAGAAAAGGTTTAATTGCCCGAAGCGCAAAAAAGGGCCGCGGCGGTAAAGGTTTCCATTGACAAAGGGTTCTTCGGCTTCTGCCAGGCTGGCCGGCAGCACCGACCTGATGCCATGCTGCACCCTGTTTTCCTTCAAATGAAAATCGACCTTGCGCGGATCGTCCTGCAGGGTTTCACACATCAAAAAAACGCTTTCCTTTCCTGAAACAAAATCGATGGCGCAGGCATTGTTCACATGATACACTACCATTTTATCGTTTCGCAGGTTCTGAATACTCCGGGCCGAAATGGAAACGCTGACCACCAGAAAAATGCCCAATGCCAGGCGAAGGGCCATGGTGCGCTGCTGCATCAAAAACAGGCTGAGAAAAATCAGCACCATGAAGATTGCCAATGTTTCCGGGAGGTTTATAAAAACATTGCTGGAAGTGGAGTAAGGCAGCCCTTCGATAAATTTTACCGACTGGTGCAGGGCAAAAACCACTCCAAAAAGGACTTTACCTGCAAGCATGCCCACCACGGGAATGGGCGTGAGCAAAAGGGTTGCCAATGCGGAGTAAATAATCAGACTCGCCAGCGGTATCACAATCAGGTTGGTAAGCAGGAAATAATTGGGAAACTGGTGGAAATAAAACAGCGAAAGCGGCCCGGTGGCCAGTTGCGCAGCCAGCGAAACGGTGAGGATGGCCCAGGCCTTATCTACCAAATAATTCTTGAAAACTAACTGCCTGTAAAAGAAAGGTTGCAGGGCCACAATGCTGATCACTGCCAGGTAGGAAAGCTGGAAACCGATGCGTGTAATGATGTAAGGGTCAATGATCATGAGCAAAAACGCCGAAGCTGCCAGGGTATTGTAAATGTTGGTGGTACGCCTGAAACTTTGCCCCAGCGCCACAAAGCTGAACATGGTGCTGGCCCTGAGCACCGATGGCGAAAAACCGGTAATGGCCGCGTAAAACCAAATGAGCAGGATGACCAGAACGGTTTGAATAATGCGCCCGCGGGGAACCTTATTCAAAAATGACAGAATAAATTTCAGCACCAGGAAAATGATGCCCACATGCAGGCCCGACACGCAAAGTATGTGCATGGCTCCTGCCCCTGCAAATTCGCGCCGCAGGTCCTCATCAAGGTATTCGCGGAAGCCCAGCAGCAGGGCCGACACCACGGCAAACTCCCGGCCGCTTAAATGGTGCTCTTCGAAGGTTTCCAGGGCTTTGTGCCGCATGGCCAGCGACCACCGTATCAGAAAGAAGCCCCGGTTCTCATCAGTTGACTGCCAATGCCCTGAAGCCCTGTATGCCTGGTGAAAAATATTGCTGTAAGAAAGGAAGCGACGGTAGTTGAACTCGCCCGGGTTTTTCGGGTCGCCCACTTCCTGAAACTGGTTTTCTATGAGCAGGTAATCGCCATAACACACCGAAGCTGCCAGGCTGTCCTTTTGCAAGTAAAGCATCAGGTGTCCGCTGACTTTTTTGGCTTCCCCATTAACCAACACCTCTTTCACGCGGGTGATGACCTGGTAGGAGTTGGCTTTTTCGGATACCGGCTCCCTTACCTTAAGAAGAAGGAAGCCCTCCTCTTCCAGAAAATGGCTGAAATGGTCGGCCCGTGCAAGCTGGTGGTTGTTTTGGGCAATATGATAGCCCGCCACCAGCAAAAATACCGCTGCCCAGGTCCCGAAAATCCAGCGCCGGGCATAATGCCCCAGAAAAAATCTGCGGCCCAGCAGCCAGAGCAACCCAAGCAAAAGGTAAACTGTCAAAAAGAAAAGTAAGGAAAAATGAGTCCTGGCCGACAGATATGCGATGATTCCGACGGTAAATGGCACAACCAACCTTGCCAGGGGGATATGGGCAAAATGATTCATGGCACCGTATAAAAATACGATGTTTTTTGTCCGAAGTCAAGTTTTTTACCTTCGGGTTACCCTTAATTTGTCGTAAGAAATTTTACTAATATTTCTGCGGCTTTCCGGCTTGCTCCTGCCCCACCCAGCTTTTGCCGCAACTCCTGGTAACCTGCTTTTACATTCTCCACATATTCCTGATCGTGCAGCAGGCGCTGCAATTCCTTTTTCAGGTCGGCACTGTTAAAGTCATACTGTATCATTTCGCGCACCAGGGGGCGGTCCATGATCAGGTTTACCAGCGAAATGTATTTGACCTTAACCAGTCTTTTGGCGATCAGGTATGAGACCCTTCCTGCCCGGTAGCAAACGGCCTGGGGCACGCCAAAAAGGGCGGTTTCAAGGGTGGCGGTGCCTGAAGTGACCAGTGCGGCTTGGGCATGCGCCAGCAGGCGATAGGTCTGCCCGAAAACCAGCCTGACATCAGCGTCTTTTATAAGCGCCTGGTAGTATTCGGCAGGATGGCCCTTTACCCCAGCCACCACAAACTGGTGGTCAGGAAACGAATCGACCACCGATGCCATCACCTTCAGGGTGGCGGCCAGCTCCTGCTTGCGGCTGCCCGGCAGCAATGCCACAATGGGCTTATCCGCAAGCCCGTTATCCGAAAGGAAAACTTCCCTCGAATCACCCTCCTGATACTCACCTATGGCATCGAGCAAGGGATGACCGGGAAATTCCACCTCCACGCCAAAGCGGCTGTAAAATTCCTGTTCAAAGGGCAGTATCACCAGCATTTTGTCCACATCGCGTCGGATCTGCTTCACGCGCGACTGCTTCCAAGCCCAAATCTGGGGCGATATGTAATACACCACCTTCATGCCCTGCTTTTTGGCAAACCCGGCCATGCGCAGGTTAAATCCCGGATAATCGATGAGTACGAGCACATCGGGTTTCCATTCGAGCAGGTCTTTCTTGCAAAGTTTGATGTTGCGGAGAATGGTGCGAAGGTTGATCAGCACTTCCCAGAAACCCATGAATGCCAGTTCGTTGATGTGTTTCACCAGCTGCCCCCCCTGCGCCAGCATGCGGTCGCCGCCCCATATGCGAAAAGCCGCCCCGGCATCCTGCCGTTTCAGCTCCCTCATCAGGTTGCTGCCGTGCAGGTCGCCCGAAGCTTCGCCGGCAATAATGTAATACTTCATGGGCCTGCTTGTAGAATATTACAATAGGATAAAGTTGGCCAGGAACAAGACAAAAGCAGCAACCAGGATACCGCGTCCGGTTTTGTCGAACTTCAGGCTAAGCATGTAATACCTGAACGCAATAATACTGGCTGCCAGTCCAATGAGTCCCGGAACCTGAGGTTTGGGCGTATATACCAGTCCTTCCACATTTCCCCAGAAGCCCAGTATCAGTATGGCAAGTGCATAAACCAGCACAGGAAGGCCTGCGCCGATAAGAATCCCAAGGGTCCAGCTGTCTTTTTTAAACATCGAATTTCCAGGTTTTAATTTCGGGTATAATTTGATGGGCAGTAAAGTCGAACTGTATGGGAACCAGCGACACGTATTTATTGGCCAGGGCCCACTCATCGGTTTCGTTGCTGTTTTCGAAGAGCTGAAAATGGCCGGTCAGCCAGAAATAGTCTCGTCCGCGGGGGTCCTTGCGGTGGTCGAATTCCTCGTTCCAGTTGGCATTGGCTTGTCGGCAAACGCGGATGCCCTTAATGTCCTTTTCGGGAACGGCGGGAATGTTCACGTTGAGGCAAATACCTGCCGGAAGTCCGTTTTTCAGCACATTGCGGGCAATCTCCTGCAAAAACTTCTTCGAAGGCATGAAGTCGGCGTCGAACTTATAATCGAGCAGGGAAAAGCCGATGGAAGGAATGCCTTCCATGGCGCCCTCGATGGCAGCTGACATGGTGCCGCTGTAAATCACGTTGATCGATGAGTTGGAGCCGTGGTTGATGCCCGACACCAGCAGGTCGGGCTTGCGGTGCAGCACCTTGTTCACGGCCAGTTTCACGCAGTCTACCGGGGTGCCGCTACAGCTGAATTCTTTATGATCGCCATCCACGCTGATTTTTTCAAGGCGCAGCGGGCTTTCAATGGTTACGGCATGACCCATGGCGCTCTGGGGCTTGTCGGGCGCCACCACTACCACATCGCCCAGCTCAAGCATAAAATGAACCAAATGGCGGATTCCGGGAGCCATTATGCCATCGTCGTTGGTAACAAGAATTACGGGTTTTCGCATTTTTCAAAATTTCTTACACAAAGCTATTAAGATTTCGGCGGATTGCAAGCCCAAAAATTACCCGGAAGGAAGACCGCACAGGGCTTAACTTTTTTTAACGCCGGCCAAAATGTCACTTTTTATAGCTTGGATTGCTTTTTGACTAATTTTGTTCTACAAATTTCTGACATTAACAATTTAAAAACCATAGGAATGGCTGGAATATATGTTATTTTCATTGTTTTCATGATCCTGAGCTGGCTGGTATCCAACCAGTTGAAGAGGCGCTTTGACAAATACTCAAAAATCGGGCTTCGCTCTGGACTTTCGGGCCGTGAGATAGCCGAAAAGATGCTCCGCGAAAGCGGTGTAGAAGGCGTGCGGGTGATCTCTACTCCCGGTCGCCTTACCGACCACTACAACCCCATGGACAAAACGGTAAACCTGAGCCCCGAGGTATTCGATGGCCGCAGTGTTGCCGCCGCCGCGGTGTCCGCCCACGAATGCGGGCACGCTGTGCAGCATGCCAGGGCATACGCCTTCCTGAAAATGCGCTCGGCACTGGTGCCCGTTATCAGCGTCAGCTCAAAATACATGCAGTGGGTGCTGCTGGCAGGTATACTGCTGGTGGAAACATTTCCCGGCGTGTTGCTGGCAGGTATAGTAATGTTTGCCGCCACCACACTGTTCAGCTTCGTTACCCTTCCGGTTGAGTTCGATGCCACCAAAAGAGCACTGGTGTGGCTCGACGACTCTGGCTTGACCTCGGGCCAGGAACACAGCAACGCCAAAGACGCACTGAAATGGGCCGCACTCACTTATGTAGTGGCTGCACTGGCTTCACTGGCCACACTGCTTTATTACATTATGATATTTTTAAGAAGAAGGTAATCTCTGGAAAATGATCTTTTAAAAGCGCCTCCGGTTTTTCCGGGGGCGTTTTTTTGCTTAAAAAGCAGCCAGTTTTTCTTAAACGGCTTATCACATTTAAGGCAACATAAATATAAAACTGGAAGTACTGGATTATCAGCCCCCAATCAGCGTTTTCAGCTCTGTAAACACCCTTTCCACAGGTAGCCCAACTACATTGGGGTATGAGCCTTCTATGTGGTGTATGCCCACATGGCCGATCCACTCCTGTATGCCATAGGCGCCGGCTTTGTCGAAGGGCTGGTAATGGGTCACATAATACTGCATTTCTTCCTCGCTCAGATCTTTGAAAAAGACCGTTGTGGTTTCGTAAAATTGCCGGATGTTTTTTTTGTGGCGGATACAAACACCAGTAATGACCTCATGGGCTTTGCCCGAAAGGCTTCGAAGCATTTCAACGGCATGGTCATGGTCGCCGGGCTTGTTTATGATTTTGCCATCCACCACCACAATGGTATCGGCGGTAATTACCACAACGCGCTCGTCATTAAGTTCATCGGCGAAAGCATGGGCTTTTTGGCGGGCCAGCATCATGGCCACTTCATGGGGTGGCAGATTTTTGGGGAATGCTTCATCGGTAGGTTTAACGAGAACCCGGAAGGGGATACCGGTCTGTGCAAGCAACTCACGTCGCCGGGGAGATTGAGAGGCAAGAATAATGTCGTATGATTGCAGGGTCTCGAAAAATTTCATTAACCAACGATATAGAATTTTTGGATAATCATTGAAAGCACACCCGCCAGCATAATGAGCTTTACCACTTGCTGAATGGTGGCAAAGTCCATTGGACCCAAGGCCTTACTTACATGCAGCAGCACCAGTAGCAGGGGAACAATCACCACCAGCACAAAATAGCCAATGAGTGTATAATGACCTTGCGTGCCCAGAGAGAAGAGATAGGCGCCAACAAGCAGTAACATAATTACCATCAGGCCCATTACCACCTTGCGCGTGGTTTCGAGGCCAGCCACAATGGCCATTGACCGGCAACCGGTTTTTTTGTCGCCCACATAATCCTGCATGTCTTTTACAATTTCGCGAATCAGGGTGGTGATAAAAGCAAAAAAAGCATAGAGCCACGCATAAAAACTTACTTTCATTAGTTCAGGCCCCACGGTAAAATGCAGGCTAGCGGCCCGGTATTCGACCAGCCATACCAGGCCAACCACCATTGCCGAAAGCACTGCTACGGTGATATTTCCAGTAAGGAAACTGCGCTTAAACCTAATGCTGTAAAGCCACAGCACCATTGGCACGGTGGCAAATACCAGGGCAAGCGGCCAATAACGGATTTGCCACGAAATGTACACGCCTATCAATACGCCTGCCGTGTTGAGAATCCAGTGCCACAGGATGGCGGTACGCCGGCTTATGAGACGACCAATAATCACTTTTTCGGGCTTGTTGATGCGGTCGATGCGCAGGTCGAAATAGTCGTTTATGGCGTAACCAGCCGCGCTCACAAGCACCGTAGCCAGCACCAGCAAAAAAAAATCGGTGGATGAAAGCGGCAGTGAAAATCCATGTGCCCTGAATACCGGCAAAATGATGAAATATCTGAAAAGGTACTGGGTTAAGGCAACCATTATCAGATTATACCAGCGCACCAAGCTAAGAAAAGCCCCGAATTTTTCCATCATCCCCCCTTTTTCCATCAGAATTTTTACCAGTGGAAGCCGTCGTCGTTAAACCATGTGCCATGAATCTTCATAACCTGCTCAATGACGTCGCGCACGCAACCTTCGCCGCCTTTAAATGCAGATATATATTTGGAAATGCTTTTTATCTCCTCGACAGCATCGGATGGGCAGGCCGGCACACCCACCATTTTCATCACCTCGTAATCGGGAATATCGTCGCCCATATAAAGAATGTTCTCGGGCTGCAATTTTCTTTTTTCAACGTATTTTTTAAACACTTCAAGCTTATTGCTCACTCCCAGAAAGATATCTTCTATTCCCAGAATGGCAAAGCGCGCCCTTACCGCTTTGCAGTTTCCGCCCGATATGATCATGATTTGATACCCTTTGCGGACGGCAAGCTGCAGGGCATAACCATCTTTTACATGCATGCTTCTCAGCATTTCATTGTCGAGGGTAAGCAGCACTGTGCCGCTGGTCATTACCCCATCCACGTCAAACACGAATGTTTTGACCGAAGAAAGCAGTTGTTTGTAGTTTGTCATAAAGCAAGGCGGATAAAAGTATTTAAATTAATCAAATGTCGGCAATAAAATTAAAACAATTTAATGATTTGCCCCCCGTATTTCCACTTAGTAGAAATGCGCAATCAAACACAATAGTTACTCTTTGCCTTCGCGATGCTTCCATCGATGCCTGAACGCAATGAAGAAACCAACCAGCATTACCAGGCTACTGATCCACAGCAGGTTAATAAAGGGGAAGATCACTGTTTTGATGATGATAAAGTCGGGCCTTACCTCAATAATTTCCAAAACAATGGTCATGGGCTTTTCGCTCACTTCCCTGAAACGGAACCTGAGGTCAAGGTCGCGTACCTCCGCATCTTCATAAAGCATAGTGCCTTGTCTTACCGTAAATACTGGGTTCAGCTCGTAACGCTCGCCGGTTTGAGTAATCAAATCCATATTGGCAGTAATGGAAATATTTGACGGGTCGACCACCCCACCGGGAACATCTATGCCTTTCAGCACGAGCCGGTGACTTAAAATACTGATGGTGTCGTTAATGGCAATTTCCACTTCGTCCAACAAGGTCTGTTCGGAATGCTCGTGGCCATCCACGGGCAAGTCGGCAAAAGTTACGTAGGTAAAAATGTCGCGAAGCAGATATACTTTGGCAAAGGGCTCATACACATTGCCCATACGCTCGTTAAGTTGCACCGATGGGTAAGAGCTGAACGATTTAAAAAACTCACCTTCCTTGTTTTTCTTTAAAAAATCGACCTGGTAAACAATATGGTTGCCGGTTCTTTCCTTGCCCACGTATGTTACATGAAATTCACCCATAGGCAGCACTTCGCCCTGAATAAGCAGGAGGTTTTCGTTGGCCGGGAAATTGGCACCCAAATCGAAACCCGAAGTATTTTGAGAAATGGTGTCCTTTTTTGAGAAAGTGAGCATAACAGCAAGCAGAAAGAGGGCAACCCCCAGGTGACTTATCACAGCTCCGTTGGTGGCATATTGCCTGTAAAACCGAAGCACCAGGTCGAGGGCCGAAAAGAAGGCAAACAAAGCGGCAAATATATACAAAACAAATGCCGGCACGTTGATTTTATAAAACACCACCATTAGAATGGTTGCCACTGCGGCAAGCACCAGCGAAAGCACCATGGCCCTCAGGAATTTCTTCATGTCGTTTTGACCCCATTTGATAAAATGGGTTACCCCGATAAGCAGTGCCATGGCAATAGCAAAGGGCAACTGCCAGTTGTTGTAATGTGCTACCACATCGACCGGAGGAGCAAGGTTAGATCCAAAGATGCTGTTGAAAACCGGTATGGACGTTGTGAAAATGATCTGAAAAGCCGACAGCACCAGCACCAGCGCACCGATAAAAAGCCAGAACTCGCGTGTAAAAGGCTCCTCGCTTTCCTTGGCGGGAAGTTTATGATAATTTTTTGCCAGAAGTATGATGCCTGCCACCAGGAAGGTAAAGATATAAATCAAAATTTGCCGGCCCATGCCATCGTTTCCGAACGAATGAACTGAAGTGCCCGAGAGCACGCCACTTCGGGTGAGGAAAGTGGAGTAGATGACCAGGACAAAGGCGAGGATGGTAAACAAAAAGGTGGGGAAATAGGTGTTTCTCTTTTTTGAGGAAACCAGCATGGTATGCAAAGCGGCCACCAGCACCAGCCATGGCACCAGCGAGGCATTTTCCACGGGGTCCCAGGCCCAAAAGCCTCCGAAGGTAAGCGACTCATATGCCCAAACGCCTCCCAGCAGCAAGCCGGCCCCCAAAAACAACACACCCAGCAGGGTCCAGGGCAGCGAAGGCTTTATCCAGTCGTGAAAGCGGCCTTTCCACAGCCCTGCCAAGGCATAGCTGTAAGGCACCAGCATGGCTGCAAAGCCTATAAACAAAATGGGCGGGTGCGAAAGCATCCAAAAGTTGCGCAGCAAGGGATTCAGGCCATTGCCATCAACGATCAGGTTTACGTAATGCGGATTTTGGAAAAGCGCTTCACCTGCATATTCGGGCAACTGCCGCAACAGCACAAAGGGATCCATGCCAATGTTGATGCCAAAAATTCGCCAGCCCAGCATCATGGACACCATAAACATCTGCGAAAGCGAAAAAATGGTCATGACCGGGTTTTCCCAGGTTTTGGCATAGCGGATGAGCAGGTTACCGAAAAGCACCTGGCAGAGGGTCCAGAAAAGGAAGCTTCCCTCCTGCCCCGCCCAGAAGGCCGAGATCATATAGCCCAAGCCAAGGTCGTTCTCCACATGCACCCATACATAGCGGTACTCGTAAAATCGGTTCAACAAGATATAAAACAAGAAAAAGGAAGCTATCAACACCCCGAGGCTATGCACCCTGAAGGCTATGCGCGCCCAGTGACGCCACTGACGGCTGTCGCTACGGCCTTCTGTCGAGGCCCGCAAATAGGCAAAAGCGGCAAAAATGGCCGAAAAAAAAGCCAGCACCAACCCAAAGCGGCCGGCATTGCCCGCAAACAAATGTTCACCAACGTATTGAATATCCATGCTGAAATTTAATTATGTCGGAAGCAAATATACCTATTTATTCCAAAAACAGGTAAGCAAATACCAAAAAGGCAAAGGACTTTTGGACTTTCTGAAAGCAAGATATCTGCACTACCATACAATGGAGGGAACCACGTCTTCTTTTTTCGGGCGATAGCCAAACACCCAGTTTACACCCAGGTGGGCGCTCGCATGCTGCACCGTATGCGGCTGAATAGCTCCAAACACGTTGTTGCTGACCATAAAAAACTGCAAGGGTCCTAAATTTAGGTTGAAGCCAACCCCCAGGTTTGCATAGTTCCAGTGCACAACCGAATAAGATAAGGCCAGGCTAAAGGCATGAACAGGCCTTACATTGTATGAAAAAGTAAAGGAAGGATACCATTGTCCGTTATAAATCTCGGCACGGCCAAGCAGGCCAAGCTTGTGGCGGGGGCTCAGGTCGAATGCCACCGAAGCATATACTTTAGGGGCCAGGGCTTGCCGGTACGAAAAAGTGGTTTCTTCTATGTCGAAAACATTTTTTAGCGAGTCGAGCACCTGATCAAAGCCATTGCCTGCGTCATCATCAAAAAAATCATTCAGATCAATGCCATCAAATTCAAATTCGCCCTTCATGACAAAGTTTTCCACACCCTGCTTCCAGTTAATATACCCCAAATCAGTGGCGCTCAGCGCCAGGGTAAAACGATCGGTAAGCTGGAAGGTTGCTCCAATGTCGATGGCCCCGCCCAGGTTTTTAAAGTTGGTGAGATACTCGAAAACATCGGGCTGGAATACAAAGTCAGAATTGAGCGAGTCGAGCGGGCTGAATGGCACCGGCGATGAAACATTTACCAGCAGGTCGGCATTAAGGAGCAATCCGTAGTCATCGGGGTTGGTAAGCAAACTGAGGTTGTTGCGTTCAAACCAAAGGTTCGACAATCCCTGCAAGGCTTTAAGCCTGATGCCGGCGGTCAGTCGGTCGGTCCATTCGCGCGAAAAGCTCAGCCCAAACTCCCGGTAGTGCATATAATCCAATCCAATGCCCGCAAAATTACCTGCCCGGTTTTCCTGCATGAAATGGTCGTTCCCTTTGAGTAGAAGCACCATAAGGTCTTCAGGGTAGGCGAAGCGTGTTCCAGCCTTTTCAGCAATATTGAATGTAAAGTAATTGCTGTTGGCCCTGAAGCCAAAGGCAAAAATTTCGAGCTGAGCGTCGGCATCGAGCAGGTTGCGGTTTTTCAGAGTCTGCAGAAGGTAATCTTCATCCCAGTAAAAGTTGTCGTTTGCATCCTTACGCAGAAAGTCGCGCGGAGCAAATCCGCTGTGGCCAAAGCCAGCATACACCGAAGAGAGGCCTGGCATGCCCAGGTAGGCATGTGCCTGGGGCATAAGAGCGGGATTGCCCAAAGTAGACTGCGGAATTCCCTGCAGCCAAAATATGGTATTGTAATATTGCCCGAAACCGCTTATTGCTCCATAGGTCATCAATATTGCAGCAAGCACCAGTTTTAACAGATATCGTTTCATAAAAACACTTTTTCGCTTTGTTAAAACTCAATTAACACCTTTGCTTTAACTCGTGCTCCAATACGCACATCAAGTGTCTGGTAATCGTAAACCTTTACGGAGGTTTGAGCCTGATTGGCCGTAAGCACCCTTGCCGAAAGGATCAGGTTTGGACTGTTCAGAAAAGCTATGGATTGCTGCTCGTTCAGATAAATCTTAGTATTTTTTCTCTCTGGTGAGATCACATTGCCGCTGCCATCGACTTGTGCAGCAGCCACCAGGTTAAAGTCATCAACTCCTTCGAAAAGCTCCACCTGCACAGTGTAATCTTCATCGGCGAAGCCCAGCTGAAGAAACAAATCAAGGGGTAAGCCATTTACCACATCAACCACCAGTTCAATCCATTCAATTTCGGTAATCGAATCGTTTCTCGAAAATTCAATGGTGTCTTTAAGGGAAAAACCGCTGGCAATGCCATACAGCGGCAATTCAAGTTCAACAAGCACATCGAGCCGGCTGTCTTCGAGCACAAAACCCTTCTCCTGTCCGGGATTTAACTCAGACAGAAAGCTGGAATAGACTGTTTCAGGATAAATCTCCACCCCATCAAAAATATTTGAGTTGGCTCTGTTAAGCACAAAACTGGTAACCAATGGCTGCCCCATCTGGTTTATGCCGGGCGCCTGTATGGTCCATGGACTAGGAAATCCAATAATTTCAACAGACTGATCGTCATGTTCGAGGTAAAGGTCGCTGGCGGTAACATTTATTGGGAAGCCAAAAGAATTGGCAGCCATTAGCCTTAATCTGGGGTCTTCAAAAACAATTTCACCTTCAAAGTCGCTGCTAAAAATGCCAATATCGATTCCCATGCCCCCAATATTCAGTATGCGTGTTGCCAATGTGCCGAACATTTTTTCGAGTTGCAAACCGACCCATTGCTGTGAGATATTGAAGGTGTAAGGGGCATTTGCAGGGTTTCCCTGCCCGGAGAATTCAACCTGGTAATGAACGTCGAACTGGTTGTGCTGCGTTCCTGACGAGTAAAATGGAATAGTATAACCAATCATGCTTTTCTCGGCGGTACCATTGGCATTCACTTCCATGGAGAAGGGTTGCCCGGACTGGTTGTACGACCCCGGAATGGTAAGCGTAATGGTGGCCTGATAGCCATCGGCGGCCAGCCCCGGGGCAGATACCTGCAGGGAAAAAACGCCCTGCCCGAACCCCAGGGAGTCCAGTTCATCAGCATGGCCCGTTTCAAAGGCAAAGGTTCGGGTAAAGGTTTGCAGCGTATTTTTGCCGGGAGGCGAAGCAGAAAAGTTTGCCGGGTATTGTGCATTGGGCAAACTGTATAACAATGCGCCAGTGGTCGAAACAAGGCGATCGCTGTAAACCAGGCTGATCAACTGGTCGTCGCCCACCTCAATCAGGTCTTCGTCATCATCGGGAACAAAATCGGATATGGTTAATGATGAATTAACCAAGGGGAATGCAAATACTGGGCTGTACTGGTAATCGGGAAGCTCGTCGATCTCAAAGTAGCTGTAATCACACGAGGCCAACCCCACAACAAAAAGCCCAGCAATCAGCAAGCCCAAGCCGTATCTTATTTTTTTCGGTTTCATCGGTAAGGTTTTTTAAGTACCTTTTCAAAAAGCTAAAATAGTGAAAAAAAGCTGTCTGAAAACGTTAAATATCAGGATCGTTGAGCCCCATGATGAAAGCTATAACCCACCAATAAGATATGCCACCACCTTTTGGTTCTGCACCGAAACAACGTTCCATGCCTGATCCTGCATGAGCGATTCAAGTGCAAAATACTGCTGACCTTCAATCGGGAAAGGTGAAATAAGGTTTCCATTCAGATCGAAAAGATAAAGCTGGTCAGGATTTTGCGTTCTCACTGAAATGAATGATTTGCCGGCCGCACTGATTTTTTTTATCGGCAAAGCCAGTGACCCGGCCAGGTGGTGCACAAAAACCTCAGTTCCAAGGCGGTCTAAGACCCTGAGAGATTGCTGGCCGGCAAAAACATAAAGAGGTTCAAGCCCAGATGGCAAAAACAAAAATCCTGTTCCGGACTCAAGCGAATCAAGTTTGAAGGAAGTTACCTCTCCGCTGCTGCTGATTTCCAGCACATATCCTTCCTGCCCGAGTGCCACCAGGCGACTTTCTGGGCCGCTTTCCAATCCAAACAAGCTGTTTTCCAGCGAAAGCTTAAAGCCTTCCGGTATTTCGAAACGCACCTGCCCCCGGCGGTCAAAGAAATGGGGCCGCCCATCTTCGTCGACAACAATCAGGTAATCGCGCTGGTCAATTCTGAGATATTGTATGGGTGTTCCGGCAGCCTTTTCGAGCCGCGGCAGCAGCCAGCCGCCTACGCGCCTCCCATCAATGCCAAGGTTATGTATGCGCCGGTCTTCGCCGGAAAAAAGAATGCGATAGTTTTTGTCGGCATCATAATCCACCACGGTAATTCCATGATCAGCCGCTGAAGGCAGGCGCTGCGGGTAACCGGTGACATAGTTCCCGTTACGGTCGATCAGGTGCAGAAAGTTCCGGGTACTGAAAAGGTACTGGTAGCGGCCATTTTTGTATCGATCCACTTGGTAAACAGCCGAATTGATGGGGCCGCTGATCTCTTTTTTCCACAGAATATTGCCGAAGCGGTCTATCAGGTAAAAGATGTTTTTCTGGTCCTGCAGCACAATCTCGCGCGAGCCATCGTTATGATTAAACACTCCAAAGGGCTCCGTCAGGGCCAGGGTATCGAGCTGCACCTCCCATAGGGACTGATGCAACCTGGTAATTCTTGCGCCATGGCGGTGAATGGACACGTTTGAAAAGAACAATCCATTGCGGTGGGCCGCAAACTGCGCCGTGAAGCGATCGAGCGGAAAGGCTCCCTGCCCTATCTGAGCCAACAGCCTATTAACTGCGGGGCTCCAGCTTCCCTGCATCATGCCCGAAAGGTAAGGTATGTTCACCATATAAAGCAGACCGGAGGCAGGCTGCTGAAATATAAAATCTTCAGCAAGGCGAGGTTCTTTGCCAATAATTTGTCCGTAATGAATCTGCATCAGGGTGCGGTTCACTGCCATTACCTCAGCCCCTGCAATAAGCACCGAATCGAGCAAAGCCACAAAGGGCAGCTCGTCAGTGATTAGTCCATGGCTCAGGGCTGGCACCAAACCCGCAGGCACAAAATGCCAAATGAGCTGCCCGAAAACGGTATCGGCGGGCAAAAGGGTGGGCTGACTGGTTTCCCACAACTGTTGGTCCTGCAGTTTTTCCCAAAGGCCGTCCCTGTCCTGAATATTTATAATGGCAATACTACCCTGGTTTCTGCTTATACCTGGCGCATACAACAATGCAGTGGCCGCAGAGCTGCCCAGGTGGGGAGCAAGGGCTGCCAGGAGGGCCGAGTCAGGAGGCTCGCGCTCATTTACCTGCTTACGAAAACCCTCAAGTGATTTGGAAAGGTCATCGCTCATTTCAAAATTTGCAAGTGCAAAAGCCGCAGTAGCCGACGGAATGTATTTCATTAGAAAGGGATCGGTGGGCTGCTGGCCCGAGAAAAGCCCCAGGAAATCGGTCTGTTCGGGGCGACCGCGGGCAAAGCCTGTAAGCCTAACCTCTTCGCCCAGCAGGGCAAAGTCCCAGCCCATCCATCCTGAAAAGGCCTTACAAGGAAATAACGAGGGGGGTTCAACATGAATTATCTTTTCAAATAACTCACACAAGCGACTGCCGTCCAGAAAAACATTATTGGTCCTTCGGCCTGCTACCGATCGCAATTCCGACAATGATTCAGAAACGGCCAGCGAGCTGCCTGAAATATCCTGGGTAATGGCATGCTCTATAAGCCGCTTACCAGGGGCCAGCAATAGCGACCCCTTGTATAAGGCAAAAAAGAAGGAACTTTGAGCGGCATCAAATTGGAAAATTTTTATTCCAAGGAAAGAATAGCTGTTCCCATTTTGGTGTTGCTCCCATTGTTTTTGCACAAAGCGCTGAAATTGCGCCGGGCGACTTGCGGGTTCGGGTCGAAGCTGCAGCAGTACCGGCGACTGCCCCCGAATAGCCGTATGCAGCGAAACCAGCAGGCGTGATTGCCTGTAGATGGCTTTAATATCGTCCGCTCCCTCAAGCAGGGAGTCAACCGCCTGCAATCGTTGGCGAAGCCAGCTTATTTCGTCCAGCGATTGCAATTCCTTCCAGAGCAGGGTGTCGGCAACCAAGAGATTGGACAAGTCTTCGGACTTCTTAATATCGGCCACCAACCAGGCATCGGAAGGAACCAGGGTATAGGGGTCGAGGTTGACGGCCTGGCTGCGGCGCTGAAAATGATTCAGCAACGCCCAGAGGCTAAGAATAATAAGGATAACGGATACTAAAATGGCCCACCCTGCAAACTCAAATTTCTTCATGGAATTGGCTATGGCCCTTTGTTTTATTCGATGCGCAACAGTTTGATGTTTTCCAAGGCATTTTGGCCCTGGAGCTGAAGCAGATAACTGCCGGGCCCAAGTTTAGGAAAATTCAGCCGTAACTCTTTAAATTGACCTGCCTGACCCTGAATACTCTTGCTCCAAACGGGTCTGCCGTTTATATCGAGCAACCAAAAGCGAAAGGTTTCTGTTGTTTGGGGCACAAATTCAAGAATAAGGTCTTCCGTGAAAGGATTAGGGTAAACACGCCTGATCTGGCGGTTTGCCTGGGTCCCAAGCAGATCGCCGGCACTCACCTGATCCAGGCCGTGGTATCGATTGTAAGCCGTTTCGGCACTGGTGCGCAGATCTATAAGGTGGTCACCGGCGAGTATGGCAAAAGCCACCACAAGGGTATCGGCAGCAGCCAGGTAATGGGGGCCGCTGCTCACCAGGGTCGAGATATCATTTTCGGTATCGAACACTCCGGCAGTGTTGCGGTTGGTGCGTAAGGCATTGTACTTTTCAAAGTTGGTGAAGCCATCGCTCAGGTTTATGCTGCCACTGGCTCCTTTATTGTCGAAGGCATAATGGCGCATCTCGCCGGGAGTGAGCAGGCTGATGCCAGAATAATTACCTCCCTCAACAGAATAAGCGTAACCCATGCGGGTGGAAGCATCGAAGGCCGCCCTGTGGTTTTTCGGATCGGCACTGAGCCAGTCGGCAAAGAAACCCGCGTAAAAGTTCGACAAGGCCTGTGACCCCTGATTTACCAAATGATATTCCAAAATAAGGAATTTATCACCCGGGGCATCTTCCCACAGCATGGCCCGGTAATCCATTTTCAGGCCTATCTCACTCAGGCCTGCATTGCCATCAAAAAAACTGCCCGTGAGTTCTGTATCAGCCAGCTCGGGTTCCTGATCGAAAGCAATTTTTTGCAAAGGCACAAAATACTGATTGAAGGTGCCGGATGTGGCACCATAAAGATTATCGACCACCTTGTTGGTGTTTAATCCTGCCATTAATCCGGCAGCCCTGATCATATTGCGGCTGCTGCGGTAAACAAGTCCGAGACCCTGGCTGTAGTTCGGATAATTAAAGCCCATGGTTCCGCGCGAGGTAAGCGTGGTTTGCAGTTTATTGACCCTGAGGTTAACAAAATCAGTATTGAAAACAAGGTTAAAAAACTGCCTCCCGGCATAGTCGCCATTGGCATTAAAAAATTCAATCATGAAATACACTTCCCAGCTTGCCGGAACAGCCTGGTGCAGTTGCAGGACAAAAGGGTCGGCCTCATTGTTAATTATCTGACCAGTTTCCATAGCGCCAAGGCTGATCTCCGGGTTCTGAACCGTAACCATTGGTGAAAGGGAGGTAAGACGTGCGCTTATGTTTTCGGAGGCTGCCAGCAAATTTTGGAACCTTGAAGCAAGGAAAACATTTGCACCAGCCTGGTACTGTCCAAAGCTTTCGTTATCCTGCAAATGGTCGAGCAACAAAACATATGAGTGATGCGTTTCGGTCAGGGCCCGATACATATTCAGGCGGCCGGTTCCCAGGTAGCCGGCATAGGTTTCATTCCCTGCAAGGGTGTCGATATTGTCGGTGGTAACTTTGAGCTGGGCTGCAATTTGCCGCGCACTATACTCCGGGAAATGGTGCCTGAGAATGGCTGCAGCGCCCGCCACTGCCGGGGCTGCCATGGATGTACCGCTGGAGTTGAGATAAGTTGCATTCACGAAAGTAGACAAAATGGTTGCCCCCGGGGCTGCGAGATCAACAAACACGTTGTAGGTTGAGCCACTCCACTTCAGGTCACTGCTGTTGGTGGCTGCCACGCTCAGGGCACGCTCATAGGTGGCAGGATAAAAGGGCACCAGGTTGTTGTCGTTTCCAGCCGCAGCCACCACCAGGGCATCGCGATTGAAGGTGGCATAATCTACAATATCGCGGCCAAATTGCCCAGCGCCGGTGGTGCTGCCCCACGAGCAGTTGATTACCTTGGCACCGCGGTCGGCAGCATAAACGATACCTTCGTACGACATGGTTAAACGCCCGAATTCATCGTCGACCTTCACGGTCATGTAGCGCGAATGGAAACCCACCCCTGCTATACCTGTGCCATTGTTGGCAGAAGCCGCAGCAATGCCAGCCACGTGCACTCCATGGCCGCTGTAATTAAATTGCGGGTCGTTGTTGTTTTCTCCCAAATCCCAGCCGTAGAAGTTATCTACAAAGCCATCGTTGTCGCTGTCCTCACCATTTATGGTGTCGTTATAGTTGTAGGCAATGGCATCGATTAAGTCGGGGTGAAAGCGGTCGTTGCCGGTATCGACAATGGCAATCACCACAGAAGTATCTCCCCGCGAGATTTCCCAGGCATCGAATGCCTGTATGCGCTGCAGGTTGTATTGCTGGGGAATCATAGGATCATTTGGGACAAAAAGTAACCGGGGCAAATACCGGGGTTCGGCATACTCAACCAGCCCGGTGGCGTATAGCGCATTTATGGCTTCCTCCAGCCGATGGTTGTCCTGGATTTCAAGCTGATAAATGAGCGAAAGATCGATCTGCGGCTCGCCCTGCCGGTTAAATTTCTGCGCTGGCGGCTGATGGCGGGGGAAAATCTTGCGGAGCCCCTCAGCCTGATAGTTGCTTTTGAACGACTGGATATCGGGCAGGTCTATTTGTGTGGATTTGGCAAAAGGGGCCAGATCTTCCTTGAGTTTAAAAATAATCTGACCTTCCTGGTAGTCTTCCGGTGTTATACCGCGCGGCATCGAAAAGAAAGGCATAGCATGAGGCTGTGCCCACAAGGCAAATCCCTGCAACAGGAATACAAAAACTAAAAACCTCAGGCTTTGTGGCATCAATGATTTTTTTATTGGGATAAAATTAATCAAAAGGCGAAAACAGGCCAACTTTTATGCTGAACTTATTCGTTTGTCTGGTATTCTTCTAATTTTGACAACGAATTTAATTTAATCTATTCTATGATTATACCGGTTTGCTTGCCTTTTGATTCTCCCTTTCGGGAAAATTCAGGCAGAAAGCTGCCCGAAATCAGGAATGTCTTCGAGAAAAATCCATCCCGGTCCATCGTCTGTTTTCATGCAGCAGAAATGCTCCAGGCCATTGGTCACAGCAAGGTACTTAACGCCAAAAGAAAAGTTGTAACGGGCAATCTGGTCGAAGGCTGCCTGGGTAATTTTTACCCCCGGCGCCTTGCACTCCACCATCATAAGGGGGAGGGCTTCCCTGCCATACACCATGGCATCGGCCCGCTTCTGCATGTTGTTGTATTTCAGTGATACTTCCACGGCAATCAGTCCTGCAGGATACCCCTTGTGCAGATGCAACCAGGCAAGGAAATGCTGCCTTACCCACTCCTCGGGCGTAAGGGAAACGTATTTTTTGCGAAAGGCATCGAAGATCAGCCTTTTCCCACCTTCCTCCTTTAAGCGAAACGGAAATACCGGCAAATTCAATGATTCCATAGAATATCAGAGTCAGCAACGCCAAAATTACTAAATTCGTAACGCTTTATATTACTTTTGTCAGCACAGTATTTCTTAAATAAATTTGTATGAAGACGCGTGAAGAAATTGTGGAGAACTGGCTTTTCCGCTACACCGGCACCTCGGCGGATGAAATGGGCAAATATATATTGCTTACCAACTTCAACCAGTACCTGAATTTGTTTTCTCAATGGTTCGATGCACCCATAAGGGGTCTCGACAGGGCTATGCCCAGCGCCACCCACGAGCAGATCAGCATCATAAACTTCGGTATGGGCAGCGCCAATGCAGCTACCATCATGGACCTGCTCAGCAGCGTAAAACCCAAAGCGGCGCTGTTTCTGGGCAAATGCGGCGGACTGAAAAAGATCAACCAGCTTGGTGACCTCATTCTTCCAATTGCGGCCGTACGGGGCGAAGGTACCTCAAACGACTACTTCCCGCCCGAAGTGCCTGCACTGCCAGCGTTTAACCTTCAGAAAGCCGTTTCGACCAATATTCGCAACCACAACCTCGACTACTGGACCGGAACCATTTACACTACCAACCGCAGGGTTTGGGAACATGACGAAGGTTTTAAAGCTTATCTTCGGAAAATCAGGGTTATGGGCATCGATATGGAGAGTGCTACCATCTTTTCTGTTGGATTCTACAACAGCATTCCCACTGGCGCACTCTTGCTGGTATCCGACCAGCCCATGATTTCGTCGGGTGTTAAAACCGAGGCCAGCGACAAAGTAGTGTCCGAAAATTTTGTGCATAAACAACTCGAAATAGGTGTGGATTCACTGAAAGAACTTATTAACCATGGGCTTACCGTGAAACACCTGAAATTTCATTACGACGAATAATTCTCCGCAAGGGAAACCTGTGTTATGGCCAGCCTTACTTTTGATCAAATAATTAAAGATATTCGCAACAAGGTTTATCACCCTGTGTATTTCCTTATGGGAGAAGAACCTTTTTTTATTGATGTAATCTCTGACTTTCTTGAAGAACAGGTGCTTACAGACGATGAGAAAGAATTTAACCTGAGCATTCTTTACGGAAAAGATACCGATCTGCCCGGCATAATCAGCGTGGCAAAGCGTTTTCCCATGATGGCCAGCCACCACCTGGTGATAGTTCGCGAAGCACAGAATGTGAGAAACATTGAGCCCCGCGACGGCATCAAAAACCCCAACCAGGAAAATGAGATGCTGGTAAAGTATCTCGAAAACCCATTAAAATCGACCATCCTGGTGTTTTGCTACAAATACAAAACCCTCGACGGACGAAAAAAAATTGCCAAAACCATCGCCCAAAAAGGGATCCTTTTTGAAAGCAAACGCATTTACGATAACCAGCTTCCGGGATGGATAGAAACTTACGTGCAGCGAAAAGGCTATAAGATCTCGCCCAAATCGACCCAGATGCTGGCCAACCATCTGGGCGCCGACCTGGCCAAGGTAACCAACGAGATACAAAAACTCTTTATAAGCCTGCCAAAAGGGGAGGAAATCACTCCCGCGATTATTGAGGAAAATATTGGCATAAGCAAGGATTTCAACATTTTTGAGCTGCAAGATGCGCTGGGCAGCCTCAACAAAGAAAAAGCATACCGCATTACCCGGTATTTTGGCGACAATCAGAAGGCCAATCCCCTGTTTCTTTCCCTCGGCATGCTATACCAGTATTTTCAGAAACTGATGCTGTATCATTATGCCACCGACAAAAGCGAAAAGGGGCTGGCATCCGCTATTGGCGTGCATCCTTTCCTAATGAAGGGCTACCACAACGCTGCCCGGAACTTCCCTCCCCCACGCATCGAAAAAGTATTTTCGTACCTGCGCGAATGCGACCTGAAACTGAAGGGCGTGGGCAACAGATCGGCCGACGCCGGAGAGCTGCTCAAGGAACTGACATTTAAAATTCTGCATTGACATGAACTACTGGCTGGTGAAAAGTGAGCCCGGCGCTTATTCGTGGCAAAGGCTCGTGAAAGAAAAAAAAACCATTTGGGATGGGGTGCGCAACTACCAGGCACGCAACAACCTGAAGGAAATGAAACAAGGCGACCTGGTGCTGTTCTATCACAGCGTGAACGAAAAGCAGGTCATGGGTATTTGCAAAGTAGTAAAAGAGCATTTCCCCGACCCCACCACCGACGACGACCGCTGGGTGGTGGTTGAAGTGGAACCGGTGGAAGCGCTGAAGAATCCCGTTACCCTGGAAGCCATCAAAGCCGACGAAAGGCTTGAAAACATTGCACTGATCAGGCAATCCAGGCTTTCAGTTATGCCACTTGCCAGGGAAGCATTCGATGCCATTGTAGAACTTGGAAACGGCTGATATGAATTACATTGACATTATTATTGCCATACCCCTTATCTGGGGTGCCATCAGGGGATTCAGCCGCGGCTTCCTTATTGAGGCGGCCACTTTGGTGGGTCTGGCTGCGGGCATTTTCCTGGCCCTGATCGCCGCCGATGTGGTGGGGCGCATTATGGTGGCTTTGGTCGACTGGAACCCCATCCCATTCAAGTTCCTTGCATTTGCAATAGTTTTTGTGCTAGTAGTTGTCGCACTTAAGTTTCTGGCAAAAGTGATTGAGCATATGCTCAAAGCCATTCACCTGAATTTTATCAATCGCTTCGCCGGCTTGCTGGTGGGCGCCCTGAAATTCGCGCTCATACTGAGCATTGTCATGATCTTTGTAAACTACCTGAACCCACACATTACCATCCTGTCCGACAACGCCCGCGAAGGAAGTCTGCTGCTGCCACATATTGAAAAGCTGATCCATTACATTTTGCCGGCAAAGGATTTCATCCCGCTGCCCAAAACATGGACTGTGTAAAAGCTTTAAAAAAAGAGTTTTTGTTGTAATTTTACAAGAAAAGACTGAAAATGAGTTCTATTGAAACACTTAGGAATCGCTTAATTGACAGAATCATGGCAACCAGGAATAAAAAGTTTCTTGAGGCCATTGATAAACTCTTCTCTTCCGTTCAAAAAGAAGAAATCCTTTCGTTAACATCAGAACAAATAGAAATGTTGATGATGAGCGAAGAAGATATTAAAACCGGAAATATTATATCTGAAGAAGAATTGAACGAGAAAGATTCAGAATGGATGGACTAAGAATTTTCTGGACACAAACTGCTATTAATCAAAGGAACCTGATTTTTGAATATTGGAACAAAAGAAATCAATCTAAAGCCTATTCTCAGAAACTCAATAAAAAAATTAAGGAAAGGATAAAACTCCTGAAGGTTAACCCATTCTTAGGAAAAAAAACCGACTATAATCAGGCATGGATAATTTCACTTGGTCATTACAGCATTGTTTACCGTAAAATATACCATCATATAATTATTATTGGTTTCTGAGATAACCGTCAGGATCCGGCGAATTTGATACATCTAATAAAGAACCAAACGTAAAACCAAAAAAAAATGAAGAGCAATCTTTTTGGTCTCGCTTTAATTTTATTTTCCCAAATCCTTGTAGCTCAAAACCTGAATGTGGTAAAGGAGCCGGAGGTTTTCCCTGATCAGCCGCGGCGCGAGATCCGCATGCCGCAACTGGAAGGCTACGAGATCATAAAAGGTGATTTTCACCTTCATACGGTTTTTTCTGATGGATCGGTTTGGCCAACCGTGCGCGTGCAGGAAGCCTGGCGCGATGGCCTCGATGCCATTGCCATTTCCGATCATGTGGAGTACCGGCCCAAAAGAGATTTCCTTTCGGGAAGCCTAAACCAGGTGCACGACATTGCCTTGCCTGAAGCCGAAAAATACGGCATCATCCTGGTTAAGGCCGCCGAAATCACCCGTCGCATGCCGCCCGGGCATCTGAACGCCATTTTCATCACCGACGCCGATGAACTGGAAACTGAGTCGTGGCAGGAAGCCCTTGAATCAGCACAAAAGCAGGGTGCCTTCATTTTCTGGAACCACCCGGGCTGGCAGGCGCAACAGCCCGACACCTGCATTATGTTCGATGAACACGAAAGACTCATAAAAGAAAACCTGATACACGGAATTGAGGTTTACAATTTCGACGAATGGTACCCGGTGGCCCTCAACTGGTGCCGCGAGAAAAATCTGGCTTTCCTTGCCAATAGCGACATTCACGAGCCGGTACCCTATATGCCCGGCTACAGTAATTACTTCAGGCCCATGACGCTGGTGATTGCCCGCGAAAAAACCGAACAGGCCATGAAAGACGCCATGTTCAACAGGCAAACGGTGGCCTTTTTTGCCGGCAAGCTGGCAGGACCGGAAAACTGGCTTGAAAAAATGTTTTATGCTTCGATTGTGGTAGGAAAGCCCTTCAATATAAGACCTGATGGTTCGGCCAGCATTACCCTGACCAACCTGACCGATATTCCCATAACGCTTCAAAACGAACAGGGAAGAACTTATAAACTGGAAGCTTTGAGCGCTGCTGTGATCCCGGTAGCCAATATTAGTGAAACAAGGGACCTTCCTTTCATAGTCACCAACTTTTTCACCGGCACCCAGGAAAACCTGAAAGTGAGCCTGAAATTGTAACCATTAAACCGGAATTATTTTCACCTTTGTAAAATTATCTTTCTGGCCACTCCGGTTTATGATCCAATTAGTTTATATTTCTGAATTCCTTTCCTTACGGGAAAACCTTCCGGTAATTGATGTACGCTCTCCCTCAGAGTATGCCCAGGCACATATTCCCGGGGCTGTAAATCTGCCACTGTTCGATGACGAAGAGCGACGTGTAGTAGGGACGCTTTACAAAAAATCAGGACGTGAACCGGCCATTATGGAAGGTCTGGATTTTGCCGGTAAAAAACTGAAACAATTTGTAAAGCAAGCAAGAAAAATGGCACCGGGCCGCAAGGTTTTGCTGCACTGCTGGCGCGGGGGCATGCGCTCCGAAAGCATGGCATGGCTGCTCAACCTGGCCGGATTTGAAGTTTTCTTGCTCAAAGGGGGCTATAAAGCCTATCGCCGCCACGTAATTGACCTTTGGGAAAAGCCCGCCAGCATTATGATCCTTTCGGGAAAAACAGGCACGGGCAAAACAGAGATTCTGTGGGAAATGCAAAAGGGCGGACAGCAAATCCTCGACCTGGAAAAAATTGCCCATCACAAGGGATCAGCCTTTGGGGCCATCGGCGAAAGCCCCCAACCAACCAACGAACAATTTGAAAACGACCTGGGTGACGCCTGGATGAAGCTCGATCACACCAAGCCCATTTGGCTTGAAGATGAAAGCCCCTCCATTGGTTCGGTATTTGTGCCGCAAAAACTATATCAGCAAATGAGCCTTGCCACCGTTGCTCGTCTCGAAATGTCAAAACCCCTTCGCGTTAAGCGCCTGATAATAGATTATGCCAGCTATCCAAAAGAACTCCTGATTGCCTCCATTAAGAAAATTGAAAAGAGACTTGGCGGTTTACAGGCCAAAACATCCATTCAGGCCATCGAACAGGCTGACTTCGGAACAGCCATTGAAATT
>JAHYJD010000045.1 GCA_019429365.1 Bacteroidales bacterium
ACCTCGATTATGTTGATTTCCCCGAAAGGGATATGCGCTTTACCAATCACATCGTGGGTTTCACCGGCCTGATGACATTGACTACCACCACCTCGCTCGCCACTTTTATTCAATATAACACGGCCATTAAGCGGGTGATCGGAAACGTTCGTTTCAGGTACAACCCGCGGGAGGGAAATGATTTTTATATTGTTTATGACGAAGGATTGAATACCGAAATTCACCGGCTTACCCCCAGCCTTCCCTTCTCTTCCGGCAGAACAATACTGTTGAAATATACCTACACTTTTAAGTTATAGCTCAAGGCCTATTATGTTAATAAACCTCATGTATGAAAACAATCTTATTTCTTTTGGCAATCCTGCTCACAGCAACCACGCTGGTGGGGCAAGGTCTCAGTGATTGCAGGTTGCAATACGGTCAATCCTTTGAATTCACTGACTGTTTTCTTGAGGATTGCAGCCCCTTTTTAGATGATTCAAGGATACATTTTGCTTACCTGACTGTACCTGAAGATTATGGAAATCCTGATGGTCGGTTGTTAAAGCTTGCTATTGTATTTATCAAATCTGCAAATGGTAACCCCGAACCGGATCCGGTGATCCATCTTTCTGGTGGGCCTGGCGCTAAATCGATTTCTGTTAATAGAATAAAAGCTTTCGCGAATCATCCTTTCAGCCAAAACCATGATCTCATTTTCATAGACTTTCGTGGAATAGGATTTTCAGAGCCAACGTTTTGCCCGGAATTTCAGGAAGCGCTAATCCAAGTCATTTCTCAAAACCTCATGCCTGTTGAAGCAACAGAAGAAACTCTGAACCAATATTCTGATTGCTTTAATAAACTGGAAGCAGAAGGAATAAATCTCAATCAATACAATTCAGCGACGGTTGTCAGAGACCTTGAAATGCTGAGAATTTCTTTGGGCATCGAACAATGGAATTTATGGGGCATTTCTTATGGCACAAGGGTGGCGCAAACCTATTTGCGGGATTTTCCCGAGTCAGTTCGTTGTGCCATCATAGATTCACCTGTCCCGATGGGTTATGCAATGTGGGGCGAACAAACAAGAACATATCAGAGGTCACTTACTGCTTTTTTCGATGCCTGCAAAGAGAGTCCTGAGTGCAATAATGCTTTTCCTGATCTGGAAGAACGGTTTTACCACGCTATGCATTCTTTGAATGAAACCCCCTTGATGTTTAAACACAAAAATGCTCCTGGTAGCTATGTGTATTATAATTTTTACAACATGCACCTGATCGTTCAGCAATTGCTCTACATACCGGATTTTTATCCTTTGTTGCCCTGGCTAATTAAAGGAATCGAAGAAAGAAACAAAGACATTTTCCAAAATCTATCTCCTCAGTTTGAAGGCCAAATTTTGAATTATTCAGATGCAATGTTTGTCACGGTTCTAAAATATGACAATGGCCTAATTTTAAGTGACTACCATTCTGAACCCAATGATCCTTTGCATGATGCATTAAATTATTTTGACAATGTAGTTCTTATGGTGAAACAGATTGATTTCATCGCCCAGGACTCACTTGAGGCCCGGCCTGTTTTCAGCGAAAAGCCCTCCTTGATTTTGGTTGGTAGTCTTGACCCGATTACTCCGCCTTTTTATGCGCATATATTAAAACAATCATTACCAAATAGCATCCTGTTTGAATTCCCGGGCCGGGGACATGGACCCACGCGCGATACGGAATGTGCCAAAATCATCGCATCTGATTTTCTAAACAACCCTTATTCAGAACCTGATATACACTGCTTAATTGAAATAGAAACAAATCCCATTAACTGGGTAACAAAAATGTACTATAATCCCCGCATCGCAACCTTTGCACAGCAAATGTTCGTCCAAAAACGATGGACCCTTCTTCTGGGTACGGCTCTGTTATTTCTAACTTTTTTTGTTTCAGTTATAGCGGGATTTATTAGCTTTCTCAGGAAAAAGAAAAAACCAGCTACCCCTCAAATCAGAATCAGGAATATCATATCCCGGCTTTCCGCTCTTTTTGCCATTCTCTTGCTTTTCGGTCTTGGCTTCTTTATTGGAAAAGCAGGCAACGAACAAGCCCCCCTGCTTTTAATGGGACTGGTTAAGGAAGCTAAACCAGTTTTTTACCTTTCGCTTATTGTGCTCGCCGGGACTTTGTTCTCATGGGTGTGGTTTATTCGAGCCCTGAAATACTCATCCAAAGCAGGAAACATTCTTTATGGTTTAATAAGTTTTTCCCTTTTATGGTTCAGTGTATTGATTTTTAAATTTCAATTATTCCCGAACTAAAAATAGTACTATGAAAACAATATCATTTCTTTTAGCAATCCTGACTCTGACAATCGCAGCTTTTCTTTTAGGTTGTCAAACTGAGGATCCAAAAGCAAAAGCTCTCCGCACACTGACTGAGACCGACCGGTTATGGTGCCAGTCTGCATCAACCGATCTGAATGAGTTCATATCCTTTCTGGATGAAGATGTAGTATGGTTGTTTTGTAACTACCCTAAATTGCAAGGGAAAGAGGCTGTTCATGCTTTTTATACCAAGGCTTATGAAAATAATCCGTTTACATTTACCTGGACGCCTGACAAAATAGAGGTAAGTAATTCCGGTGATTTTGGATATTCATACGGCACTTACAACCTTGTTTTCCTGAATGATTCTGAAATACAACCTGAAATCATTCGTGATTATGCAACAGTGTGGAAAAAACAAAGCGATAATTCATGGAAAGTAATACTTGAAGCAGATTTTTAAGAAAGGAGGCACAAATGTCTGTATTATTTCAACAAACAACTATAAATGGTATGGAGCTGAAGAACAGAATGGTTCTTTCGGCTATTGTTGAAGGAATGGCTTATAAGGATCGGGCTCCTATCCCCTGAAATGTTATAATGGAAAAATGATTGACAAAAATGAAGAATCAGAAACTAGAGCAGAAAAAGTGGTAGGCTGAATCAACTACCAGTTAAACTGGTTTTACAAAATGCTGTTTTTTAGAAAACAGAGCAATAAAATCCTGGTTTTAACCAAATAATAAAGGAGATATATCATGAAAAAAAACTTAAAACGAGTAGCTCTTGGCATTGTTACGATCTTTGCCATTATTATCCTCTATCTGTTGTTGTGGCCGGTAAATATCAACCCTGCAGCATGGACACCCCCTGAAGCGCCGGCATTAACTGGCGTTTATGCAGAGAATGATCACCTGAGCCGGGTTGAGAAACTGGCTGAGGGTTATTATGACCCGGAAGCTATTGCCATTGGCAACGATGGCTACCTTTATACCGGCCTTTTATCCGATGGAAGAATTCTCAGGATAAGCCCTGATGGCGAAACCATTGAGGTTTTTGCCCAGGCACACCTGCCCGCTGGAATGAAGTTTGACGCTGAGGGCAACCTGATTGTGGCAGAAGGGAATTTTGGATTGACATCAATAGATATAGCGGGAAATGTTACTACACTTACCAACGAAATTGAAGGAATCCCGATAAACTTCGCCGATGATCTGGTTATTGCATCAGACGGTAAGATTTACTTCAGTGACGCATCTGTTAAGTATTCCCATGCTGAATTCCTTGCCGATCTCTTTGAACATCGCCCAAATGGCCGGCTCCTGGTTTTTGATCCGCTAACCGGAGTAACTTCTGTGTTGCTTGAGGTGCACGATATCGTATTTGACCTTCCCAACGACATGGGCAAAGGGGCTGCCATTTGGGAGCCGCTGCGCTGGGGGGCCGTGGTAGTTGATCAGGACGGAAACACCCTGCCTACTATCCAGATTTTTGAAGAGCTTCGCGACAAATATTTAAAGTAAACACAAAAATATCTCAGCAAAAAAGCCCTGCTTATGGCTGGTTGACTCATTTTTTTTTATATTTGAATGCTATTGCAAGGGGTTCGTCTTGTTCCCTTTCCTGAAAGTAGGGTAACACAAGGATAAAGATATTATTACCGTACTGGTGCTTTTTATTGCAACAGTGTTGCAAATGGCGGCAAGAAGACTGACTTGAAACTTGTATTAGCAGCACCATTTCAAGGTTTAAAATTGATTTTATGAATAAACCAATAATTATAAACCTCCTGAATAAATGAAAGCAAAAATTAGCTATTTCCTGGAAATGCTGAAAACCAGTTTTTGGTTTCTTCCGTTGGTAATCATTCTGTCATTCATTGGGCTGGCATTCCTCTTTATTTATTTTGATTTAAGAATTCGTTTTGAGCCCAACGGATTCTTACTTTATTTTCTTTCGGGGGGAGCGGAATCAGCACGAAATGTACTAACAATAATTGGCAGTGCCATGCTGGGTGTGGCCGGAACGGTTTTCTCCATCACACTGGTAGTCCTCACGCTGGCTTCCAGCCAGTTCGGAGCCAGGCTGTTGCGAAATTTTATGTACGACCGGCTAAACCAAGTGGTACTGGGCACTTATGTGGCCACTTTTATCTATTGCATACTGGTGCTTAAAACTGTTAAATCAGAAATGGATATCGAATTTGTTCCCAACCTTTCGATTTTGGTTGCGATGATACTGGCTGTTGCCAACATTTTCCTGCTGATCGTTTATATCCATCATATCTCTGTGAGCATTCAAGCCGATCATGTTATTTCTGATGTGAACCAAAATCTGACAAAGAGCATTAGAACCCTTTTTCCTGAGGAGCTTGGCGAGGAACTGGGCAGTGAGGAGAAAAATATTGAACAATTCAGGGAAATCATGAAATCATTTCCTTCGCCAGAAGTGGTAAAATGCGCACGCAGCGGTTATTTGCAAGCCATCGACAGTGATGGGTTAATTGATCTTGCCGCTAAATATGACCTGTTTTTGTCGCTCAATTACCGGCCAGGAAATTTCCTGGTAAATAATGAACCACTGGTGGAAGTTTTTTCCAACAAGCCCTGCACTGATGAACTGAAAGAAAAGATCAGCGATACTTTTATGTTAGGGAAAGTAAGAACGCCTGTGCAGGATGCTGAGTTTGCCATTCATCAGTTAGTTGAGGTGGCCGCCAGGGCTTTGTCGCCCGGAGTCAATGATCCCTTTACAGCCATAACTTGTATAGACAATTTAACCTCGAGCTTGTGCTATTTAACAGGTGTAAAGTTTCCTTCGATCTGGAGATACGATGAGGAAGGTCGTCTAAGGATGAAGGTCAGACCGGTCAATTTTGCTGGCATGATGGATGCAGCCTTTAATCAGATACGCCAATACGGCAAGGGCAGCCCTGCAGTGATTATCCGGCTTATGGAAGCCCTGGGCACCATCAACCGTTTTGCCACCCTCCCCGGTCATGCAGAAGCGGTTGAACGGCATGCAAAAATGGTACTCAACGATGCCGAAGAATCCATTACCGAAGAAAACGATCTTAATGACTTGCGGGAGCGGTTCAGAAAAATAAAAAGAACCTGAAAAAAATCCAACTACCAAAAAACCCTAACCTAATAAACAATGCAGTTATTTTTCCCGGGGGCTCGGTGAGGGAACCAGGCGTCGAATTACTGGACGGGCCGAAAGGCCGTGAATAAACACGGAAGAAATTATTACTACGGTTACCAGGGCAAGGATTTCGCGTGCTTGATCAAAGCCGGCATGATAAAAGGCATACAGCAGGTAATAAATTGATCCGATACCCCTTATACCGTAAAAAGAAATGATAAATTTTTTGGTTCTGGGCAGCGGGGTGCCAATCAACCCGATCATTACAGCCAGTGGCCTGACAACAAACAGAATAAAAAGTGCGGCTGGAATCATATACCACTGAAAGTCTTGCAGGAAGTGCTTGCTGATGTACATTCCCAACAAGGTGAACAGTACCGCCACCAGGACCCTTTCCATTTCTTCCGAAAAATCGTGAAGGATATCCAGGTATTCTTCAGTAGTCTCCTGATAGCGAAAAGAACAAGCGGCCACAAACACTGCAATAAAACCATAGGAGTTCAGCACTTCGGCGATGGCGTATGGCAAAAGTGTCAGGCTCAATGCCAGCAAGCCAATGGTAACCTGTGAAGCGTGATCGCCTGGTTTGGGGCATTTAAAAATAGTTTTTGCCAGCAGCCAGCCTGAAGCAGCCCCAGTCAGGGTGCCTACAATGATTTTATAAAAAAAATCGAAATATAGCCAGTCGGTAAACCAGCCACCGGGGTGTGCACCCATAAGGGCCATGGCAATAGCCATGTTGGTAAATGGGAATGCCAGTCCGTCATTCAGGCCCGCTTCGGTGGTTAAAGCCAGCCTGGAGCTGGACACATCGTCCTGCAAGGGTGGTGTGGTTTGGGTGTCGGATGCCAGCACAGGGTCGGTAGGTGCAATTACGGCACCAAGCAACATGGCCGTAGCCGGTGCAAATCCCAGCATTTTCCATCCAAACAGGGCGATCAGGGCAATGGTAATGGGCATGGTTATTAGCAAAAGCCTGGCAGAGAAGCGCCAGGTTTGCCACGAAAAGGGCTGCTTAAGTTTAAGACCGGCAGCGGTAAGCGAAACAATGACACCAATCTCGGTAAGCCGCTTGCCCAGGTAAGGGTTTTCGGCCAGGTGAGGCAAGGGGCTTTCTTTAATAAAAAAAAATACACCCACCGCCAGTATTAAATACACCACAGGTGCTGTGATCAGGTAACGCGAAAGAAAGCGAGGAAAAACGGTGGCCACCAGGATAATGAAACCAAGATAAAGTAAAATTATATCATATGTGTCAGGGGTTAAGGGCAGGATTTGTTCCATGGGCTATCTTTTTAAATAAACCTGGTTTTTTTCCTCATAACTATGCATTAAAATGTTGTTCCAAGGCGAGCTGCACATTTTTCATCACATCCGAGCGTATTTTTTCGGCAGTTTCCGTGGAGGTAAAAGTATCTATCCAAAAACTCACCGTAACATCAACCTTGCCCGGTGCAATGCCCGTGATATGTGCAGTTGGAATTCGCCGTTTCTTAATGATTGACGGAGTTTTCAGCACCGCAGCCTCAATGATTTGGAGTCCTTTCTGATAATCTGACCCACTGGGCAGTCCTACCAAAAAATCAAAACGCAGATAACCATCGATGGTGAAATTAAAGAGGGGATTTTTAATAATGTTGGCATTGGGAATATAGACATCCTTGCCATCGGCTGTTTTGAGCTGGGTGTCGCGAATATTGAGTGCCACAACCACCCCGCGTACATTTCCTGATTCTACTAAATCGCCCACTCTGAAAGGCCTTTTGAAAGCCATGAGAATGCCTGCCAGGAAATTTTCACCAATGTCGCGCAGGGCAAAACCTATAACAAATGCCGTTATTCCGGCACCTGCCAGAATGCTGGCGGTAATACCTCCAAAACCAAGAATCCGAAAGACAAGCAGTAAACCAATGATAAAAATAATGGCCCTGGTCATGGTTGCCAGGAATTCGGCCAGCAAGGGGTCCTCCATTTGTCTTTTCAGCCTGCGATCCGTTAGCTTCCGAACCTGACGGGCAATAAACCAAGTCGCTACCAGCACAACTGCAGCCAGCAGTAGCTTGGGCATAAAAGCAACCAAAGCATCATAATATTGCTGGGTTTCAGATTTAATATCGGAAAAAAATATTGAGAAGCGCTCCATATTCAATTTTTTATGTATCAAAATACAAAACCCAATTAGAACTTTCGGTCAGTGGGCTGCTTTAAACAACTAAAATTAAACAAAAGAGGTCAATTGGCACAAAAAAGACGGTCACAAATTTTATTCAGCTTCAAGAATTTGAAATGCCAACGGAAACAATTGGTCAACGGTATACGAATCGCCAAGTGCCAGGTAAGAATAAGTCATCGGCAAAATCTCTTCAAGGTTAGGTTCAGGAGGTTCAGGAAGTTCAGAAGATTCACAACTCCAGGCAAAAAATATAAGCAAGCCCTATAAAATGAGAAATCTCTTTTTTATACATTTTTTTTATTTAGAAAAATATAAGTAATGTTGAAAAAACTGACTTAGGTCAGGCCAGAATAAGCAGTCCAGCTATAAAAGCCGTCAAACCACCCAGGTAAAAAGCCCAATAGTTTTTCTGTCGCACCGGATTTTTACCCCAAAGTCTTACGGTTATTTTATACATGAGGGTGCGATTGCGCGAGACAAAGCTGTAAAAATGGTCAGACAGGAACCTGAACAGCCCCAGGCGTGTGTACAGGGGCATAACCCAGCGGTACCTGTCGCCGTATTGAAATGCCTGAAAAGCGGCCGCCGGGCCAGCATATATCTTACCATCGAGGTCAATGAAACGAATCGCTTGCTTAAAATATTTATATTCAATATCCGGAAAATTTTTAGCAGCCTCTTGAAAGGGACGATATTCCACATTGTCGCCGGTAAACATTTTCCAGCGCAATACCCAGTAGTGGCAAAAGCCACAGTTACCATCCCAGGCCATCAGGGGTTTTTCGGTAGGCGGATGTTCGGTTTTATCAAGTTTGGTAAAAATAAGCTTGAGAATCATGGCAGTCAATTTCTTTTGGTTTTTAAGGATAACTCCTTGGTTTTACCTCAGAGTAACAACTTGTAGAAAGCTATTGTTTTAGAAAAGAAACAGCTTTACATAAAATTAATGATAATTTAAATACTATCATCCAGAAAACATGAAGAGGAGGGTTATTTGAACCTGTGAAAAACCAAATCAAACAAATTTGCTTATTAATCGGATAAATTTTTAATTTTGTTTGTCATATATTCCATTATTTCCGAGGGGTAATTTTCAATTTTCAAAATAATTAATGCAATGTTAAATCACCTGCTTGAGATCGTAAAACAAAACGCAGAAGAGGCCATAATCAATAATCCGGAAGTTCCCAATGCAAAAAATGACCAGGCCATGAAACTGGCAGCTAACTCCTTACTGAAGAATCTAAAAGGCGAAGCAGGCGGAGGAAACCTCACCGCAGTGCTGGATATTTTCAAGGGAGGAGGCAATACTTCTGCCAACCCGGTGGTAAACACTATCACAAAAAATGTAGCTGGCGAGTTAGCAAAAAAGCTGGGGATTAGCCAGGCAGCAGCAACCAGCATTGTCAACCAGCTCGTTCCGGTGGTCATGAGCCAGCTTGCCAAAAAAACCAATGACCCTAACGACAAAAGCATTGACTTGCAAAACATTGCAAAAGCCCTGTCAGGGAAAGGTGGTGCAGGTGGCATCCTTGGTGCCCTTGGCGGACTCCTTGGGAAAAAATAAAGCAGAAAATTACTAGTTTTACCTTTTTAAATTACATGAAAAAAGGACAAAATAAGCCCTGGGAGCAAAAGTCCCTGAAAGAAAAGGCCTGGGATATTATTTTTGAATCAGATACCTTTTACGGGCGTCTTTTCGATGAAATTTTGCTGGCGCTAATCATTCTCAGCATTCTGATGGTCATGCTCGAAAGCATCGAATCCTTCAGGCTACAATGGGGTGGGTTGCTTGGAAGGGCCGAATGGTTCTTTACCTTGGTTTTTCTGGTTGAATATATTGTCAGGATCATCGTATCACCCAAGCCGAAAAAGTACATTTTCAGCTTTTTGGGTGTAGTCGATTTCCTGGCCATTATACCTTCTTTCATCGCCCTGGGTATTCCGGAAGCCCAGACCTTTATTATTATCCGCAGCATAAGGCTGCTCAGGATTTATCGAATTTTAAAGCTGTACCGCTTTGTCAGGGCCGGAAATCTCTTGATTTTGGCACTGGTAAACAGTTTGCGGAAGATCTCTATTTTCATGCTTTTTATTCTGGTCCTGGTAATTCTTCTCGGAACGATAATGTATGTGGTTGAAGGGGGTAAGAACGGTTTTTTCAGCATACCGCTCAGCATCTATTGGGCGGTTATTACCCTGACAACCGTTGGTTATGGCGATATTGTACCGGTAACCAGTCTCGGCAAGTTTATTGCCACCTTTATCATGCTTTTGGGTTACAGTATCATCGCTATTCCTACGGGAATTGTCTCCATCGAAATGTCGCGTTCCATTGTCAGGAAAGACGATAAATCGAAATATTGCAAATACTGCAACGAGCCCAGCCATGCCATTGACGCCCATTATTGCCGTATTTGCGGCAGCAGGCTCGATTAGATTTTTACAACATTTTAAAATTTCAGGAGGAAATATTATGCGCTGGAAAGGTCGTCGCGGAAGCCAGAATGTGGAAGACCGCAGGGGAATGTCAACAGGCAAGGTGGCCGTTGGCGGTGGTATTGCCACTATAATCATTGCGCTTATTGTCACTTTTATGGGTGGAGACCCTGGTGAGATTTTGCAGCAAATGCAGGTTGGACAAGAACAAACTTCAGGGCCGTTTACAGCCAGCGCCCAGGAAGAGGAAATGGCCCAGTTCGTGTCGGTGGTGCTGGCCGATACTGAAGAGGTGTGGGCCAAGACCTTCAGGGAAATGGGCCAAACCTACCGCGCTCCCAAGCTGGTTCTTTTCCGTGATCAGGTGCAGTCGGCCTGCGGCTTTGCCAGTGCGGCCAGCGGCCCGTTTTACTGCGGTGCCGACGAGAAAATATACATAGACCTGAGCTTCTGCGAGGTGCTCGAAAAACGCTTTGGTGCCCATGGCGATTTTGCCGTGGCATACGTTATTTCCCACGAAGTGGGGCATCATGTGCAGAAACTGCTCGGGATCCTTGAGGAGGTTCATAACCAGCGCCAGCGCATGAATCAGCGCGATGCCAATGAAATGACCGTGAAGCTGGAGCTGCAAGCCGATTTTATGGCGGGTTTCTGGGCTCACCACGCCGATAAAATGTTCAATATTCTTGAAACCGGCGATTTTGAAGAAGCTCTGCGGGCTGCCGGGGCCGTTGGCGATGATGCCATACAGCTAAAAACCCAGGGCCGTATTGTGCCCGACGATTTTACGCATGGCACCTCCGAGCAGCGCATGGCATGGTACAGAAAAGGTTTTACCACGGGCGACCTGAATCAGGGCGATACCTTTAAACGGGGAGCCGTGTGAGAAAGAAAATAAGAAGATAAGAAGGTGGGAAAATAGGTCAGTTCTGGGTGATCAGGTTGGTTTCTATCAGCAAATCGAAATGGATCACTACCTGGTCGCGAACCCTTACCAGTCCCATAGCGGGCGAAGGAGGATCGATACCAAAGTCCGACATTTTCAACGCCTTGGTACCGGAAATGGTATAGGTGAAACTGTCGTTCGACCGGTAATCTACCACCAGGTCGGTATTTTTTGTAGTGCCATTTATGCTTATGGCAATCTCTACCCTGATTTTTCCGCTGTTAGGCCTTTGAATGCTCGAAACGGGTCTGGCCTCAAGCAGGTTAATTTTTATAAAAGGGCTTTTACTTCCACCCAAAGCCTGGTGCAGGTCTTTGTTCATTAGGCGGTTGCCGCAATCGAATGAGGAAACTTCTAGCCCAAGGATGGCATCATTGAAATAAATGGCATTGCTGCCGGGTAAAATATCTGTCATCATGTTTCCCCTTGGAATTTCGCTGTCCGAAACACACTCATAGGAGTTTACATTGGTGGTTCCGGTAAGCAAAATCCTGCTTCTTTCATTCACGGCATAGGAATAAAAGCTCCCGGATCCGGCCATTCCCGAAAGGGTAAGAAAAAGAAGCAATATGGTGATATAAGGGCGCATGTTTATTTTTTTAAAAAGAAGGCCGCGGACTCCCCTTTCGGGCAATCCACGACCAACTTCAAGTTTTAGAAAGCAATAGCTGCTTCAAGCATCAGACCGTTGAATTCAAGGCCATGACGGTAATCGGTATTGACAAAATCGTTGTAATTCTGGTTTACATACTCCAGTTTTACCAAGAGGTTCTTGGTGGGGAACCAACCGGCAGCTATCTGTATACGGTCAACAGACACTTCGCCGTTTGCGCCGCCCAGGTCGGCATCCACTTTGTTGTAGCGGGCAGCTACAAAAGCCTGCTCGTTGGGGAGGAAGCGATAAACCACCTCACCGGCAATTTGCGAAGCAGAACGCTTGTCAGTTTGTGCGTTGGTTTTTCCAGAGGAGGTTTCGTAAGTTCCAAAGAATTCAAGACCCTTGAATTTCACAAAGGGATTGATCATAATGGAAGTCACCTCACCGGTAAAATCGGGGCTCAGACGGCCAGAGGTGAAACGGTTGGCTGCGGTAGAGGCAGTAATGGCACCACCTGCCTGGAAGTTGCGGTAATACTCGGGTTCAGCTACCATATAATAGCGCGATCCTGTCCGGTCGCCTGCATAAAGGGTGTTGCGGGTGGTTCCAGGGTTGGTATAAAGGCTGGCCGATAAACGAAGGCGCAGGTCATCGTTTACCTGGCTGTCGTATCCAGCTTTTGCCAGCAAGGAGGGCTTACGGGTAATCGGAGAGACATCTTTTACGTCGCCGTTGATAATTCCGCTGGTCATCCCAGCCATAAAGAACAGTTCGGAGGTAGGTCTGACATAAACTTCACCGCCAATTTCAGTGGCAAAAGCATCCATAATCAGGTTTTCCACAAAAGGATTGTGAAATGTATTTCCGTTGTCGCTTCTGCGGAATTGCTGGTCGCCATAGTTTACACCAAAGTGACCCACTTTAATGGTCACATAGTCGGTAAACCAGTCGGGGTTACCCAAAAAGGGCAGCTTGTCCATCTGAATGTATCCGCCTTTTACCCAAAATTCCGAGTGGTGGCGCGACGACATATAGTTTTCGAGCTTCACGCGAATGCCATCTTCGAGCTGAATATCGAAATTGAGGTTTGCAGTAGCAAGGTTGAAACCATTGCTCAAAGGATACAACTGATTAAGGTTAATTTCCGAGTTTCCGAAAGGAACTATATTGGCATTGGCTTCGTTGCTGTGGCTCAGCATTTGGAATTGCTGGGTAAAATTACCACCAATGCGCACTTTCAATCCTGTAAAAGGAACAGTGTCAAGCGTTGGGGCTTCAAACACATTGATGCCACGAATATCGGCATGACGGTAAAAACCAATGTCTGGCTGGTTTGCGAAAATAGGAAGGGCAAAAACCAGCAGAATGAAAGCAGTAAGAATGCTTTTAACTTTTGTAGTCATAGAATTTTTAAAAAAATGTTAGGATTTAGAAAGAATTAGTTTTTAAGGGTAACAGAAAAGTCCACTTTAACATCGTCGCCAGTGCGCAATGCGCCCATCATAGCCCTTGGGGGGTCGAGTTGCCAGGTGGTCATTTTCATTTCTTTCACGCCGGTAAACTGCACATCGCCATTGGGAAGAATACGGCCGCGAACCACTACATCGAGCGGACGGCTTACACCACCCATGGCCAGGCTGCCGGCAGCACGAACGGTAAAATCATTTCCGGTTTGTGAAATATTGTCCACGCGGGTCATACGAAACACAATGCGTGGATTTTTGTTCGACTTCAGGGTTTCGGCAATCTTGCGCGTCATAATGTTGCCTTCCGAACCGGTAATGCGTGTGGCATCGATATCAACCACCATGCGGTTTATGGCTTCGAGCTTACCATCCGATACAATAAGTTCGGCACTGGTGGAAAGGCTTGGCACATCAGCGGTCCAGTCGTGGAGGTTTGAGGTACCTGAAATTTTAAATTCATGATTCTTGGCGGAATAAGCTGCCGGAGAGGATGCCGTTGCAGCAAAAACTACCAGCAGGGTAAGCAGAGTTCCAAAAAATTTTTTCATAACAAATTCAGTTTTTATTGTTAATTAATAGTTTTAAATTGTTCGCAAATTCTTATTGCGGTGCCCGTATACCTATTAGCGGCTACCATGTATAGCAATTTGCAGGCCGATTTGTTCATATTTTATTATGAGTATACGTAAAGTATTGGTTTTCAAAAAGAAAAGCCTCAAATTAATTTTTGGGGCTTTTGATTAAGGAGAAAAAAAAGGACGATTTTTCGTCGTTTTCGACGATATCTTAGCGGAAATCTGGTTATGCTCCTAAACTAAAACCCCGGTCAGCAGGTGGCTTTTGACCGGGGTTAATTCAATTAGGCTTTACTGATTGACCTTAATTCAGAACAGAAACCGTATAAAGGCTATTTCCGTGGCAACTTACACATTTGCTGGTTTCCAACACACCTGCTCCTGGGTGAGCATTGCTTTTTAACCAGTCATAGTGAAAGTGATTCATTACGCTTTGTTTCACCCAACGGGTATCAAAAATTGGAACCGTGCTCCAGTCCACATTTTCGATATCAGATACTGATTTTGCCTGGATATCCGTTCCCGCGTCTTTCGAAACTACATAAGGCAAGCTGATGTCGTGGGTTTCTGATCCGGCACCCGTATCGTGCATGGCGAAACTCATGGTGTATGCGGTTCCATTGGGCAGTCCGGAAAGGTCCGCATCGCGGTTTGAACCGGTATTCAATCTTCTTTTGAGTATCACTGTCCATTCATTTCTGTTGGCATCAAACGACCTTTCGGAGGTGATATCGTGCTGGTCGGAATTGTAAATAAAGCCTACGATTCGGCTTACCATGGCATTATTGCCCGATGCAATCCATTCCTGCCGCACTTCATTTAATTTGGTATTTGCACCAGCGGCGGCCGTAATACCTGATTGAGCAGCCCAGAAGTTTTTCCACAAGGTAAAGTCTGTGCTGTTTACATCCTGCAAATGAGCGGGTAAATGACTCACTTCTGAAGTGGCCACCCAAACAAGATATCCAAGGTCGAGCGAATTGACTTTATCAATCGGGTCAAAATTCATATCCTGATAAACAACCAGTAAGCTGCGGTTGGCTTTAACATCCTTTACACCCGGAATGTCAGTAAGTGCATTTGTCATAACCTGGTTGGCATCGTTGGTTAAAAAGAAGCTGGGAATCTGGTAGTTTCCAGGCATGGTTTTTCCTTTGTTGAATACAAAGCGCGGAAATCCGTCTGAAAGAATTTGGTGGGCAGTGCCGGTCATGGCCACCTGATCTTCCCTTAACCTGTCTCCGGCCGAACGGACAAATTTGGAAGGAGGTGTTCCGAGGTTGTCCCTAATGCGCTCCACGTTATTAATGGCTGCATCTTCGGCATAATCCATTGGGCCGCTTCTGCCGCCGCGCCAGTGCCAGTGGTCTACAACGTGGTCGGTAAGCAGGTGGTGGCTTCCCATACCGGTATGGCAGGAAACAGCACAACCAGCGCGCGAAAAACCAGGAATGCCGCCTTCGTATTTGTCTATCATAAAGGTAATGCGGTCCTCCTGAAGCCTTGCGTCTGAAGGATAGCGATCAAAAGCGGTCCCGTTGTGTTTCAGTACCTCATGAAATTGCCCAGGGTACTTCTTTCCTACGTTGGCCTGACCTTCCGGGTACATCTTGGGCTGGGTTTTCCAGGTAAATTTAAACGCAACATTGGTAGCATCGTACGCCACCTGAACCCTTACCTGTTCATTCAGTGGCGTATTTTGCCCAATGGTACTGTCTTCGTGCGTACACCCAGTGTAAACGATTACAGAAGCAAGTATTATTGCCAGGGTGATTAATGATTTCGTCCTCATATTCGCTTTGTTTTAGTATGAAAATTTTGGTTCGTATTAGGGTTTCTATTTTTTGCGTTTAAACATCATTTCATAAAGGTTTTCTTCCTGAAGGTCCATTAAGCGGGTAATGTTAAATCCAAGTAAGAAGGAACCATCCACGTAATTATTATTATTCATGAAGTGGTTGTATTGGGGCATCATCCAACGGTAATTCCCTACAAACAACTGAAATGCGTGCAGGGGCGTGGCGATTTCAATCCCAAGGCTAATATTGGGATTGGGGTTGTTCATGAAATGCTTGGTAACCGGCTGATCGTAATTGGCAATGAAAGCAAAAGCATCCGACATTTTGTATCTTCCTAAAAGGCTAAAAGAAAGGTGGTCGTTTTTCATCTTGGCCTGCTTTTCTCCCTCCTCATTAATAAAAGCATCTACACTGTTGAAATGGGTCAGGTTAAGTGAACCCTGTATGGAAAGATCTCTGTTGATTTTCCTTGCTACCATCAACTGGTTAAAATAGGTTAGCCTGTCTGAAGAATGAATAAAGTTTTCTTTACCTCTTGTTTCAACACCCATATTAAAATAATAAGTCACACTAACGGGGAATGGCTTTTTCCCTTTTTCTTTCAGGATGGCATATTTTAAATTGACATCCCACAGCATACGGTCTTTTGTTAAGCCAAAACCTACCATAAGGTTGTTTATGGGCGTATAACCAAACCCCAGGCGAATATTTGAAGGTGCGTAAATGCCCCACAAATCCCTGTAACCATTATTTACAGTCCCAAAACGGTGCAGAATATCAAATTCAAGGGTTTTTTTCAGTGGGACCACAACAGTCTGATTATCAATCAGCCAAATACTTTCAAAGGTATTGCCCACCCTTTGTAACCCCCGACTGTGAATAAAGATTGGCTTTGCCTCTTCAGGGTCCGTTTCTGGTTCCTGAGCTAATCCAAAAAAGGGAGAAATAGCAAATAGCAATGCTAAAAACGCCCGACCAAAAATCTCTTTCTTTGTTTTTGCAGTTGTCATTTTGTTGGGTTTTAGTTGTTTAATGCGCCTTGTTTTATCCATGCCAATACATAGGCATTGTAATTTTGATTGGGCCCACTCAATGGCATTGGCAATGATCGCTGACCGTTCATCCATTGATATAATTCGCTGTTTTCGGGAGAGGAGGTGTTGATGTAATTTCCAGACTTAAGCGCATTGTAGGCGTTGGTTGGGGTCAAATCAGGTGCGGTGCCACCCATGTTATGACAACCAGAAGAATTGCAGCTTTGATTAAAAATGGGAATGATGTCTTTTGAGAAACTTACATCTGTTGTGATCTCAGGATTATCAGGCATTACGTAAGCATCATAATAGCATCCTGCTAAAAAAAGCAAAAACACCAAAGAAAACATCCTTTGATTAAGTCGCATGGTTAATATTTTTTTGTTATTAAAAATTTACTCCGGGTAAAGAAATTTAAACCACCTGGCTCCTATTAAATATAAGTTTTTAAGAACTATAACAATTTATAAACCACTTTAATATGAATATAAGTGAATTTATTTATATTGTTGTAAATCAATAAAATAAGGCGCAAAAAATTTTCACGCCTTCTAAGTTACCTTTTAAGGTATCGACGATTTTTCGTCGATACCGGCGAGATTTCGTCAACTGTTTAATTGCAGCTGCAGCTTCTCTATGCGCGATTTCAGGGTTGATGCAGGTATCTGGAGTATTTGTGCTGCTTTTGCCTTATTGCCCCCTGAGCGGAGCAGTGCATCCGTAATGGCATTGGTTTCTACCTCCCGAATTATTTCGTCGAGGGGTTTGTTTTCAAAATAAAAGCAGGTGTGGGGTTTGCCGGGGAAGCGAACATCCATAGGTAAGATATTTTTTGTGATCAGTCCATCTTGCGCCAACAATACGAGGCGTTCCATAAGGTTTTTCATTTCCCTGACGTTGCCAGGGAAATGGTATTGCTTAAGAATTTCGATCACTTCCTCATGGATTTTTACCGGATCAGCCTTGGAAAACTCAGCGGTAAAATGTTGTGCGAGTTGGGCAATATCCTTAGGCCTCTCGCGCAAGGGAGGCAGGTTAATCGGAAATACGTTGAGCCGGTAAAAAAGGTCTTCCCTGAATTTGCCTTCAGCTACCATTTGCTTCAGGTCTTTTTTTGTGCTGGCAATTACCCGTACATCGATTTTTATGGTTACTGTGCCCCCTACCCTTTCAATCTCGCTTTCTTCGAGGGCACGAAGCAGCTTTACCTGCAGATCGAGCGGAATGTCATCGATATCGTCGAGGTAGAGCGTGCCGTTGTCGGCCATTTCAAAACGACCGGTCTTATTGGAATCGGCCCCGGTAAAGGCGCCTTTCACATGCCCGAAAAGTTCGCTTTCGAAAATCTCGCGCGAAAGTATTGCGCAACTAACCTTTATCAGGGGTTTGTTTCTTCGATTGCTGTTGTAATGAATAATATTGGTAAGAAGTTCCTTTCCGGTGCCTGTTTCGCCTGTTATGAGCACGGTAGTGGGTTTGTCTGCAATGATTTTAACCAACTCAAAAACTTGTTGCGACTCCTGCCCTGAGCCCACGTATGTTGAGAGATCGAACTTCTTTTTCACCTGGGTACGCAACTGCTTGTTTTCTTCTTTTACCGATTTAAGCTCTTTGATTCTTTCAATGGTCAGCAGCATTTCGTCCATACTGAATGGCTTGCTGATATAGTCGTAAGCCCCTCTTTTCATAGCTTCCACCGCGGTATCGACGGTGGCGTGTGCGGTAATCAGCAGCACATACACCTCGGGTCGCAGTTTTTTAAGGTGTGCTATAAATTCGAGCCCGTCCATTCCCGGCATTTTAAGGTCGGAGATCACGATATCTACTTCGGCATCTTCTTCGCGCAGGGTTTGCAGGGCTGCTTCGGCCGATGCAAATTCACGCACCTGGTAGCCCGCATCGCGCAGGTCGTCGGCCGTGGTAACCCGTATCAGCCTTTCGTCGTCAACAACAAAAATTTTTAACATGTTTTAGGTTCTGTTGATATTTATGGGATTATCCGCGAAAGCGGCAAAACAAATAGCCTGTTAAACATTATGCCTGGGCAATACTACCACAAATGTAGCTCCTTTTCCCGACTCACTCTCCACCCGGATCTCTCCTCCATGGTCCATCATAATTTGGTAAGAAACCGATAAACCCAGCCCGGTGCCTTCGCCCACTTTTTTGGTGGTAAAGAAAGGATCGAAAATCTTGCCTTGCAGCGAGCTGTCCAGGCCCATACCATTGTCAGAAAAACATATCTGGGTATGGGTCTCATTTTCTTTAACGAAAATATCGATTTGCCCTTTAAAGCCGGATTGGCTGGCCATTTTCTCGTTGATGGAGTCAATGGCGTTTATTACGATGTTGAGAAAAACCTGTTCCATGCGGTTGGGCTCAACATAAATATAATGCGGGCAAATGGAGTCATCTATATTAATTGAGATGTTTTTCCTGCCTATACGATAGCTAGCCAGTTTCAAGGTTTTACGCAGCATTTCGCAGGTGTTGGTTTGTTCAAACTGATGTTGGCTTTTACGGCTGAAAGTCAGCAAATCCTGAATTACCTGCTCCATCTTATTGAGCGATTCCTGCATGAGTTCGGTGTACTTAATGATTTGCTGCGCATCGTCGGGGCGGCGTGCAATGCGATTGAGGCCTATTCGTAAACCGGCCAGGGGATTGTTGATCTCGTGCGCCACCCCGGCGGTGAGGGTTCCAATGGAAGCCATCTTTTCCGAATGCATAAGCGATTGCTGCAATTGGTTCATGGTGTGGTAGGTTTGCTCCAGGCGCCTGAGCATATGGTCGTAGTTTTCGTAAAGAATGTCAATCTCGTCGTCGCTGTTGAAGATTCGTCGTATCCTGTAGGAAAGCCTTCGGGTTGAATCGCGAATAATTCCCAGGCCCAGCTGTATGGTTTCGATGTTGATGGTTTGCGACTGTCTGCTCAGCACCTTCAGGGGGGTAGAAATAGTATACGAAAAAAACAGGGCTGCAAGCAAACCCAACACAAAAAAAATACCCACCATGAACCATAGGGTAGTAACGGTTTCAACTACATGGTTGATAATTTCGTTTTCGAAGATACCCAGTCGCACATAAGCCACATTGCGGCTTAGCACTGGCACGCTGAAGTCACGGATAAAAATGCTCTTGTCGTCCTGATCTCTTACCGACACAATGCTGAACTCGTCGCCCGGGCCGGGCATGTTGGCGGTTTTGAGGGTGGGTGGCACTTTCTCAGGAAAAGAATGGGCCAGCACATCGCCGGTCTCAGAGATAATAAAAACATAATGAATGGTCGTGTCGATGGCCTTTATCTCGTTAACAAGCGAGTTGAGGCCGGCCGGGTCTTCCGAAAGGATGTAAAAAACGGCCTGTTCGGCCAGGGCGCGGGCAATAAAGTAGCCTCGTTTTTCAAACTCGGTGTTGAGCGAAGAGCTCACCGAGTTGCGCACCAGCACCGCATTGAGCACACCAAACACCAGCACTGTAAGGCTTATGCCAAGGGCAAACTTGGTGAAAAGGGGCAGCTTTACCTTTCTCATTGCTCCAGAAACTTACGGGCTTCGCGAATGCCATCGTACAGGGTGTCGCCAGAAAGGATAAAGCGATCGACCTGCAGTTGTTTCATAATTTTCCGACCTTGCTCGTGCAGGTGCATGTCGAGGAAAAGCTCCTGTATTTCGGCACGCAGGGCACGGGATAAGCCCAAGGAATTGACAATGGGCGGAATCCCAAAATAGATGCTTTTCTCAATCAAACGGATGTTTTGAACGGCCTCCGGCTGAAACTGGGCAAGGTAATCAAATATCAGGCCGTTGACCGAGGCCCCGTCTACCAAATTTCGAGAAACCAACTGTATGCTGATGTCGTGCGAACTCGAATAGAGCACCTGGCCAAAAAACGCTTCAGAATTGGTGCCCATTTCCTTGAGTTTACCATCAATAAATAGCTTTCCGGTAACACAAAGCGGATCAGAATAGGTAAAGGATTTTCCGCGGAAATCTTCAAAGCGGGTAATTCCGGAGTTTTGCTGGGTGATAACATAACCCTGGTAGTAAGGAAGGTTGTTGTGCAAGGGCACCACCAGCAGCTCCATCGATCCGACTGAGGACGCATAGGCTCCCGCGCAAATAAAGGCAACATCCACCAGGTTCTCGGCCAGCAATTGATTAACCTCCTGGTAGGTCATACGCTGCTTGAACTCTACCTTAAGATCGAGTCTTTCAGAAATATAATCGAACAATTCCTTATAATACCCAAAACTTTCGCGGGGCGAAATTACCGTAGCAATGGCCACCCTCAAAGTCGGAATGCTGTCGCTATTCGATAATTCCAGGTCAGACTGCTCCTGGCTGAAATCAACGGTAATGGTTTCCTGGCGGGGTCCTTTACATGATATGGCAAAAAAAACATAAGGTAGAAAAAAAATAATTGCTAGAAAATTTCTGGGTTTTGTGGAGGGCATAAACAGCTTTTTTTTTGAATGAACTAAATTACAAAAAATTGCGATCCGTGTCTTTTCCTTCCTTCTTTTCCTCTTCGTTATCATCCAGAAAATAATCTCCCTTGTCGGGCATGCCAGCTTTTGAGTAAAAAGCCGTGCGCGAAGCGCGTTCTTTCTTAAAATTACGGTTCATATCTGCTTCATTGGCCATGTATTGAGTGTGGTGGTCAATGCCAATGGATATGGAGAAACTTTCCACATTGTGGTTGGCACCCATATAGGTAATGGTCCAGCCCATGGCTTTCAGTTCATCCACCAGTTTCTTTATGGCCAGGTGATTATATTCTACCGAAGCGTTTTCCTGGCCATCGGTAAGTATGCTTACCAGCACCTCGGTATCCTTTTCGCCGGCAATGGCATCGCGCTGGCGGGTAAGCCCGTTGCCCATGGCATCGAAAAGCGGGGTGCAGGCACTTGGCAGGAAGTTTTCCCGGCTCAAAGGTTTCAGTTTTTTGGCCGGCTCATTAAACAAGTGGGTTTTTATACCATAAGTATTGAACGAAATAAAAGTCACAAAATGTTGCTGGTCAGAATGCTCCGTCTCAGCCTGCTGAATGGCTTCGAGCACCTCATTGAATCCATTAATTGTATATTCCTTAATGGCCCCCATCGATCCACTCTCGTCGAGAATGATCACATTGTAAATACGGTAATTCTTTTTCATTGCTTGTTACTTTTTTGGTTAATAATTATTGTGTTGCCCTGCACTGCTTTACATTTTTTGGTTAACTTTAGTGATGGTTTAATAAAACGAGGGTTTTTTTAAAAATTTCCTCATAAAACGAAACCTTAACTAACCAAAGGCGTAATAAAATACAAATACGCGTAACAAAATTACATTTTTTAACAATACAAATCACAATTTACGTAATTTTGTATAAATAAATTTACTTCCGTGGAAAACTCCCCAATACTCAGCCGTTTAAAAGCCATCCGATTAACGCTGGGAATGAACCAGAAAGAATTTGGCGAGCGTATGGGTATGGCCCTAACCACCTGGGCCAGCATTGAACAAGGCCGCAATTCCTTCAATGAGCGTGCCAGGCTGTTGCTCGAAAAGATCTATTACGTCAATCCCGAATTTCTCGACACTGGCAATGGCCCCATGTTTTTAAGGCCTTCACAAACAGAAGAAAATGATTTCTTTGCGCCTCCTTCCAATTTTGATCCCGGTAAGGCCATGAATTTGCAAAAGCCAGACCCTCCGGGAATTCGCAGGTCGATGAAACGAAACTTTGACCCAGAATTCACCGATGCCGGAATCAGTTTTTATTCGGCCATGGAGTCCAACCAGCGATATGTGCCTTGCCCTGAATGCCATGAAAAAGACCTGGAGATAAGGCGTTTGCGGCAAATGATCGAACGCCTGGAGGCCGAAGCCGACCACCAGCGCAAGGTAATAGACCACCTCATGGAAATGCAGAGAAATCAGCAAAAGCCCATCTGATCATTTTTTTTACCGCTCATTTTTTATTTTAAATTTATCAACAATGGCCTTCAGCAGCAACCCTACCCTTATTGCCAAATCTGATGTGGAATTACACATACAGCCACGCATGGCCAACCGCCACGGGCTGATTACCGGTGCCACCGGCACTGGAAAAACAGTTTCGTTGCAGGTCCTTGCCGAATCCTTCAGTATGCAGGGTATTCCCTGCTTCATGACCGACATCAAGGGCGACCTTTCTGGAGTTGCCAATAAGGGCAGCCTCAATCCCCGTATTGCAGACAGGGTGGAAAAAATGGGGCTGGAGGGATATGAAAACCGGGCTTTCCCGGTGGTGTTCTATGATGTTTTTGGCGAGCAGGGCCATCCCATGCGCACCACTATCCTGGAAATGGGGCCGCTGCTGCTTTCGCGGCTGCTCAATCTGAACGACACCCAATCGGGCGTGCTAAATATCGTATTTAAAATTGCCGACGAAAATGGATTGATGTTGCTGGACCTGAAGGATCTCAATGCCATGCTCGAATATGTAGGCAACAACCGCGGGCAGTTTACCACCAGTCATGGAAACATCTCTCCGGCCAGCATCGGAGCCATTAAGCGCAACCTTATGATGCTCGAAGACCAGGGCGCCGCCAGTTTCTTTGGCGAAACAGCCTTCGACATCCATGACTTGTTGCAGACCGATGCCCACGGCATGGGCGTGTTGAATATCCTGTCAGCCGACCGGCTAATGCATTCGCCCAGGGTGTATTCCACCTTTTTGCTGTGGCTGCTTTCAGAACTCTATGATCAGCTTCCTGAAGAAACGCAGATTGAAAAGCCCAAGCTGGTTTTCTTCTTTGATGAGGCACACATGCTTTTTAAGGACACGCCCCGTGTGCTGCTCGAGAAAATTGAACTGGTGGTGCGCCTGATCCGCTCCAAAGGCGTGGGCGTGTATTTCGTAACTCAAAACCCCCTTGATGTGCCCGACACGGTGCTTAGCCAGCTGGGCAACCGCATTCAGCATGCCCTGCGCGCCTATACTCCCCGCGAACAAAAAGCCGTGAAAGCCGCAGCTACCACCTTCAGACAAAATCCGGCCTTCCATACCGAAACCGTCATTACCCAGCTTGGCGTGGGCGAAGCCCTGGTCTCTTTTCTTGATGAGAAAGGGGTGCCCGGCATGGTTGAGCGTGCCATGATATGCCCGCCCGCAGCCCAGATTGGCCCTATCACGCCCGAAGAGCGGAGTCGGCTGATAAACAAATCGCCGGTATTCGGCGTTTATGAAAGATATATCGATCGCGAGTCGGCATTTGAAATCCTGAAGAAAAGGATGGAAAAAGAGCTTGAGGCCAAGGCCGAAAAAACCGAAAAAGAAGAATCGAAAACGCCAACAAAACCAGCCAGAACCACCCGCACCACAAAAAGACAACCCACGGTACTGGAGGACATCTCCAGGCAAACCGGGCGGGCCATTACCCGCAATATAAGCAATCAGCTTGGGAGAGAAATTGTGCGCAGCATTCTCGGCTCCTTGTTTGGGGGCAAACGAAGATAAGTATTTTACTAAATTTTGATCATTCAGAAAAATGAAATCAATCATAGCCACTTTACAAAAAAAGAATTTACTCCTTCTGTTTTTGCTTGTCTTTGCCGTTTCCTGCGGCAAAGACGATCCGCCCCCATACGAACCGGAATACCTGGAGAGTTACGAAACCATTCAAACTTTCAGTAAAGAGCAAATTCAGGCCAATGTGGGCTCTGGCGAACTGTTCCCGGCGGAGGCGGCAGCCTTTGTTCAGTTTGGCGTGAAGGCGGTAAGAATCAACTACCACACCATTGGGGTGAATGGCGAACCTGTGTTAGCCTCTGGTGCATTGCTGGTGTCAGCATCCACCAACAAGCTGCCAATGCTGAGTTTTCAGCATGGCACCCTTTCCAGCCCCTCAGAGGCACCTTCCCTTTTTCAGTCGCTCTACACCGAACAACTAACGTTTTTTGCCAGCATAGGTTACCATACCGCATTGCCCGACTATATAGGCTACGGGGCCACGGCCAACCTGGAGCATCCTTATGAGCACCGTGCCAGCCTGGCCACCGCCACCCGGGATATGATCAGGGCATCTTACGAGTATTTCAAAGTGGAAAGGCTTACCGAACCTGACAACCGGCTTTTCCTTACCGGCTACTCTGAAGGTGGCTTTGCCACCATGGCCACCCTGAAACTTATGCAGGAAGAACACCCGCAAGAATTCAACATCACGGCTGCTACCGTTGGCGCAGGCGCATACAACAAAACCGCAACGGCTAAATATGTCATCAGCTCCAACGAAAATCAGGAATATATCAACACTTTTTTGTGGGTGCTCGATGTGTACAACCGCATTTATCCCCAGCTGCAAAGGCCCTGGAGTGTTTATCTGAACGAGCCCTGGGCTTCACAGGTGCAGCAGAACGGGGTGTTTACGCCCGTTGAACTTAATCCCTCCCTCCTTTTCAGGGAAGATTTTGTGACAGGCGTGCTCAATGGTACCGACACGGATATGCTTGCGGCACTGGCAGACAACGATATTTTTGACTGGAGACCCGGCTTCCCAATCAGGCTTTTTCACGGAGATGCCGACCGCCTGGTGCCCTACCTGAATTCAGAAACGGCCTTCGAGGCCATGCAGGCCCAGGGTACACAAAATATTCAATTTATTACCACCGAGGGTGGCACCCATGAAACCTCACTGGGCGATTACATCATGGGTACGTTCACCTTTTTCTTTTCCGTACAGGGCAAGGACGCACCGGCCTGGTAGTAAAAGACGAACTTTTTTAACTGGAGAAAAAGCCTGAAGGGTCAATCCCGAAGGCATGCTTTGAGTTGCTGGTAAAAGCATGAAGGCTGCACGGCGAAAATTATTTTTCCCAGCATAAGTGCCTTTTCTTCAATAAAGGATTTTTCTTCGGAGATCTGTTCAATGGTGGTTGCCGCAAGGTCCTCCAGCTCGGGTTCAATATATTCTTTCAGGGCGGTTTCGAGCAGTACCAGGTCATGATGGCGACCAAGGCTCTGAGCAAGGGCTTTTAGTTCCTTGATCCATGGTCTGAGCATAGAAGGCCATAAATCAGTCAGCAGTTCAGCCTGGTACCAAAGGTATTTTACCTGTTTGCGCCATTCGTGAAGCTGGAAATCAGAAGGTGCGGCAGAAAGATTTCTGAATTGTTTCCTGGCGGCGGCAAAGGTGCTTTTTATACCCAGCAGAAAAAGTCCGGCATCGGTTTCTTCAGGCTCCCAGTGGCTTATTTCAGCCTGCATTTTCGACAAGCGGTGTATCACCTCCCGGCCGGCCTCGTCAAAAGCATCAGGACTTTGATCTTTTTTCTGCTTTTGCAACAATCTTGCCCTGAACTGAGTCAGGAAAGCGCGTTCAGTGTCCGAGTCCCTGGATTTTATCAAGGTCTTGAGCACTTCATTGGTTACCGAAATATCGCGCTGAAAGGCCAGTGCCCTGGCCTGGTCGCGGTAAAAATGGTTCAGCCGCTGGTATTTAAAATTGCTCAGGCCAAAACGCCCCAGGCGCAAAAGGCAACGCAGGCGCTTAAAGCATAAGCGTGCCTGATGCACATTTTGGGCCTCCTGCTTCTTAACCGCAAGCTGCTTCAGAGCCTGTCGATTATAGTAGCCTGTTAGCCTGACCAGGTTTTGGCCAAAAAGTTCGTTGAAATGTATGGCTACAGGTTCCAAATCCGTTTTTTTTCTGAAAGTTAATCATTTTGTTTAAATTTCGACCGTTCAAAAA
>JAHYJD010000164.1 GCA_019429365.1 Bacteroidales bacterium
CAGAACGTCAGTTCTTTGAAAACATCAAAAGCTGGCTTGCAGCTCAAAAGAAATCCGGGTTCTACGCCAAAGAAATCCGGGACGCCTTCAGAATGCATCCCAGCAAAGTAAAACGCTACCTGTTTAACCTTACTGCCTACAACATGATAAAGATAACGGGGGGCAACCGTTTTAAATCAGGCTTTGAATATGAAATAACAGCTACCGATGAATACAAAAACCTTGAAAACGCTATCAATACAGTACTTGACAATGTGCTGGAAGAAATCAAACAAAAAGTGAGTGGGTCAGGTGGATTACCGGTGGGTTATGAGCAAAATAGACCACTCAATCATAAGGAAAACAGGAGCTTAAACCCAGTGGTTCGGTAGTTCACCAAAAAGCACGGCACCCCCCTAAAAAAACCATCATAATGGACATAAACGTTATACTCATCCAGAACTTTGAAAAGTGGCTCACCACCCTGGGTTATGCACCCAGCACCATTTACGGCTCAATGCTTTATGTAACAGATTTTTTCTTTTACCTGAAATTGGCTGAAATTACTACCATAGAACAAATCACCCCGGCCATCCTTAACGACTACCACCATCACCTGCAAAAGCGCAAAAACAAGCGGCAAAACGGCAGCCTGTCCACCAACTACATTACCGCCAACATCAATGCCCTGAAACGCTTTAGCCGTTACCTGCAGCAAAGCGGCCAGAGCTTCTTTGAAGTAACCATCAAAACCCGACCCCGCAAAGACACCGGCAAAACCATCCTTAGCCCGGCACAAATCCAATCCCTGTACAAGGCCTGCACCAGCGATATGCTGGGCATACGAGACCGGGCCATGCTGAGCGTTTACTACGGCTGTGGACTAAGGCGCAGCGAAGGGATAAGCCTGGATGTGAAAGATGTACTGCTTACCCAAAAACGCATCTACGTGCGAAAGGGAAAAAACTACCGTGAACGCTATGTTCCCATCACCACGGCAGTGCAGCAAGACCTGGAAAACTACATCCACGTATCACGCAAATACCTGCAAAGCTTCAAACCCCAAAAGGATGAAGCCCTTTTTTTAAGTCTGCAGGCCCGGCGCATGAGCGGCAATGCCCTGATAGAACGCCTGCACAAACTACAACAGGCAGCAGGGATACACAAGGAAACTTGTGCTGAGCCTGGTCGAAGTACCGGTCTGCATACCCTGCGCCACTCCATCGCTACCCACCTTTTGCAGTCGGGCATGAGCCTGGAAGAAGTAAGCCGCTTTCTGGGACACAGCAGCCTGGAAAGCACGCAGATTTATACCCACATAGCAAATGCTGAGCTTTAGCGAAGTCCCGCCACGTGCGGGAAACAGCAAATCCGGATACAGTTTTAACAGCGAAATACAAACCCGGCTAAAAACCTTTGCCAACTACCTGCATGAGCAGGGCAACGCCCCCGGAACCATCCGCCAGAAAAGCAACTATGCCGGACATTTTTTAACCTGGCTGCAAACCCAGTACCTGAGCCCGGAGCAAACCCGCTACAACGACCTGCTGCACTTTATCGACTACTGCAAACTGGAAGCCGACAGCACCCGGCACATCAACACCCGGCTAAGAAGCATACGCCACTACTACGACTACCTGAAAACCCAAAATCCCCACATCACCAACCCGGCCAGCGGCCTGCACCTGAAAGGAACCCGAAGCACCATCATCAGCGGGATAACCGACTTTGCCCACCTGGAAACACTTTACCACGACTTTCCTGCTCACGACAAGCGCACACAGCGCAACCGGGCCATGCTGGGCCTGTTGGTTTACCAGGCACTTACCACAGAAGAGCTGCACCGCCTTGAACCTGGCCATTTAAAACTCAAAGAAGGCAAAATCCACATCCCAGGCAACCGAAGAAGAAACAGCCGGACCTTAGAGTTAAAACCCTTCCAGATACTGGAACTACATGAATACCTAACCGAAACAAGACCAACCATATTAAAGGAAATAGAAGAGCCAAGACCAGCCCGCAAACCTGATACCATCCATAAAACCAAAATCGAAAACCAACTATTTATCAGCATCAACGGCAGCGAGAACATTAAAAACAGCCTATTGCACATGTTTAAAGATATCTGCCGGATAAATCCCGCCCTTACCAGTGCCAAAAGCATCCGGCAAAGCACCATTACCCACTGGCTGAAAACCCACAATCTAAGACAGGTGCAGTACATGGCCGGACATAAATACGTGAGCAGTACCGAACGTTACCAGGTCAACAACCTGGAAAGCCTTCAAAACAAGCTGGAGAAATGCCATCCGCTGAACAAACAACCATAACCCACCCACAGGCCACAGGGCAAAAAATCCAGCCATGCCGCTAAACAGGATAAATGGAAAGTAAGGTTGTTTAGCGGCATTCCCCCTGTCTTTTTTGCCCTTCCCCACACCAGCCCTTCGTGGTTTTTTGCTGTCATGCTTGTTGTACCCGCCCACATGCGGCACTTTGCTTTTTTCTTTTGATTGATTGGATTTTTTAGGGGTTAAAAGAAAAAAGCAAAGAGCCGCTCCCCCGCTAAATACAACAATCCCGCCAGCAAAAAACCACCCAAAGCTATATAACATAATGCGGCATTATATTCGCTCGGGCTTTTTCAGCGGTATGCTTCGCATGACTTTAATGCCCTCAAAATATAATGGGTCATTATGTTAAATAGCCCCTGCGCCAACCCACTCCCGCCCACGCCGACCCACGCAGCCGGCATCCCGTATGGTCGCACAAGGCTGCCCGCAAACCCATCCATCCGGGAAGCCGACTGCCTCCCAAAAGACAGCGGTATCAAAAGTGCCGGTATAAGTGTTTCTAAGCCCGGCGGAAAACGCCGGGCCAAGAACCACTAAACCGGCACCTTTGATGAATTTTTTAGCCCGCCAACGGACCCCGACCACCCACCCCAAGGGTGTGTGGTATTTACCGGGGGTAGTGCATATCATTTTCACCGCTAAGGCAAGATAAAGCCCTCGGCCAGCCCACTGCAAGGCCAAGCCCTATGGGTTTTGAAGAAAAAATTTATTTGCTATCTGATTGTTTTTAAGTGGTATAAATTTTTTCTCCAAAAGCCTTGCCCTGCCAACGCTGGCTTTGAAAGTTGCCTAAGCGTTGAAAATGATTACAAGCGTTCAAACGGGTAATGACCTTTTTTCTTTTAACTGAACCGAGCATGAAAAACAATCTATTATCATTGAAGAATACGTTTGTCATGCGAGCTCAATCTGACCGATTTAATAAAAAACAATCAGATTAAAAATAACTGAGAACTAAAAAAATTAACAATCAGTTAAAAGTGTTCAATTAAAAGAAAAAAAGCTGTATTTTTGGGCGTTATACGTTCTTTGAATACCCTGTTTTGGAGCAGGTAAGGCCGGTGAGAAAATCAATTTTTTCGGCGTAAATTGGTATGATTACGG
>JAHYJD010000165.1 GCA_019429365.1 Bacteroidales bacterium
CACCGATCTTCCTGCCGCCACTTACACGTTTAATGCCACAAGCATGGCTTCCGGCACTTTTGACGATGGAAGTTTTTGGGTAGAAAAAGGGACCTATTTTGATACAGGAGATATTACCGGGGGAACGGTAAAAGTTTCCAAATCGGGGAGCAATTACGAAATCACCATCGACTGCAATACCAGCACCGGGAAAAAGATTACCGGCTATTACAAAGGGCCGCTCACCTACGAGGATCATTCCGTTTTGAAAAGTGCGAAGGCCCTGAAAAACGAATGATTTTTCCTGGATCATAGGGCTGAATCCTGCTTAGCCTGGCAAACTCCTTGCGGCAGGCTGCAGTCATTTCATGATACTACACCAGATCACAGGCATCGGCGGGCATCCAATGAGGGTCTTTGCCATCCCACTTGATGTTGCAACCAATGGGGTTGGTCATTGAAACGCTGACGGGCTTATCCGCAAGGTGTTCGGTGAGGGCGCTCTCCAGGTCAAACACGGTCGATTTGGCTGCATTGCGAGGATTGTCGATGGCCCTTCCGGTATAAATGAGTTTGCGCTCCCTGTCGAAAACAAAGAAGTGCGGGGTTTTCAATGCACCGTAGGCGCGGGCAATTTCCTGGCTCTCATCGTACAGGTAAAGCCACGGGAATTGATGTTGCTCCATCCGCTTCACCATATTTGGAAAACTGTCCTCGGGGTAGGTGTTTTTGCTGTTTGCGTTGATGCCCACAAATTTCACCCCTTTGTCAAGATATTTCAAAACCGTTTGCCTGGTAGTTTCATCGCTCCCAATCACGTAGGGACAATGATTACAGGTAAAGAAAATGACCAATACCTGCGCATCATCGAAGTCATTCAAGCGGTAGGTTTGCCCATCAGTGGCCGGCAAGTTGAAATCCGGCGCTTTATTGCCTATTGCAAGTGTATATCCCATTTTGCTGATTTTTTGGTTTATCTTCAAAGTAAAAGGTTTTTTTTGGCAAAAAGTTTAAGAAGAGAACGGCATTATTTATCATCTATAACCAGAATAGCACTGCTTAACATGCTTAAATCCTGAAATTTCCCTAACTTAGTTGATCCAATTTTTTATCACAAAACCCAAAACCATGGAAGTACTAAACGACACTATGAGTGACCATCAAAAACTTGGCGTAAATACCGAAGCCCTTATTCACCTGGAAGCCTCCCGAAAATGGACCCTGTTTCTGTCCATCATGGGTTTTATATTTATCGGCATCATGCTTCTGACGCCTTTCCTCTTTTTCAAGGCATTCAGGGTGGCCGATATGCCCATGGCCTTTCCGGCGGCCATACCCATGTTTTCAATGATTCCGTTGTTTATCATGGTGATTATTTATTTTTTTCCGTTTTATTACCTGCTGCAGTTTTCGCGCTTTTCTAAAACCGCCATCCAAAACAAAGATGAGGCTTCATTGGCCAGTGGGCTGAAATACCTGAAGCTGCATTACCAGTTTATGGGTGTGCTGGTCATTATTGGGGCAGGCATTTACGTGCTTGCAATTATCGGCCTGATGGTTGGCGGCTTCTTAATGAGGGCACTTTAGTGCTGGGCTAATACAGAATGAGGCCGCCTCGAATGCTGAAGCTGCCTCATTTGTTTACATTTATTTCCAGTCGTTTTATTATCTTACAATCAGCCTTCCTGAGAATGACTGTTCGCCATTGCTGAGACGGTAGAAATACAGCCCGGCTTTTTCGCGCGAGCCGGCAAAGCCGTTCCAGAAATAAGTGTTGGTGCCGGGCATGGCCTCATGCTCCTGGCGGTACACCTGCTGTCCCTGCAGATTGAAAACTTCAAGCGTAACTTTTCCTGCCGAATTCACGGGTACTTCAAACCAGAAGCCTTCGGTCGAAGGGTTGGGATACACCTTTGCCTCCCTGGCTTGCCCGGAAAAGGTTTCGTTTACGCTTAGCGGCAATCCGTGATCGGGGAATGCAACGGTTGAGTACAGGCGGTATTCGCCAGGCTGCAGGCTGATGGCGTCGGTGGTGTTGGTAACGTTTAGGGTCTGGCCTGAAAAATATTCATGCCAGGTACCTGTTTGTTGAAAGTTAGGAATGGTAGTCCAGGCTTCAATGCCGAAGTTTCCAATAATGGTCACCTTATTGTCGGGGTGGTTCAGGTGAATGCGCTTCACATTGCCGCCCAGGTCGAGGGTGAAATCTACGGTGCGGAACACATCCTCGGTGGTTTTCAGGTTGCCAAGCAGGGAGTACACATCGTACAGGCGTTTGCGGCGCCAGTCGTCGAAGTAATCCCAGCGTACGGGCTTGGGGTCGGTGCGGCAGGCATCGCTGATGGTTCCGTTGTGCGGACAATAGTTAATGGAGTAGTCGTAGCCCAGCTCTCCAAACTGCCAGATCATTTTCGGGCCGGGAATGGTGAGGAAAAAGGTGGCAGCCAGCTCTGCCCTGCGCAGGGCAATGTCCGGATTTTTAATATTATATTGTGGGTTGTTGCTGTTGCCATAAGTGATGTTTTTGTACATCATCCGTTCTTCATCATGGCTTTCAAGATAACCCACCAGGTGGGGCTCCTCATAACCCCTCGCTTTATGCGACACCCACTGGAAATTGCTGTTGTCGATCCAGCCCATGGCGGCTTCCTGGTAGTTGTAATGCAGGTTGCCCCACACCAGCATGCCATAATCAGCCAGTTCCTTTTCTTCGGTGTTGTCGGTAAAGTGCTCCAGGATTACATAGGCGTCGGGATTCACACTCCAAATGTGGTTGGCCATTCGCTTAAGCAAGCCAACCCGCACGGCGTCGTAGTTCCAGCCCTGCCCGCCGGTTTGCACATTGGTAAAGCCCTTGGTGAAGTCGAAGCGGAAACCATCCACCTTAAATTCGGTAAGCCAGAACTCATTCACGCGATCGACAAACGCTTGGGTATAAGGACTCAGATGATCGAAATCGGCGCCCCAGCACCAGGGTTCGTGCGGGCATTCTACATTGTACCAGGGGTTGTCCGCCGAGGGCTCCCAGAAGTTTTCGGTGGAGTACATATGTATCAGGGGAGATTGCCCGAAACTGTGGTTCAGTACCATGTCGATCACCACGGCAATGCCGCGGCTGTGGCATTCGTCAATAAATGCTTTGTAATCGTTAATGGTACCATAAGCCTTGTCGGTGGCAAAATAAAAGCTTGGATTATAACCCCATGAGTTGTTGCCCTCAAACTCGTTGATGGGCATCAGCTCAATCACATTCACGCCAAGGTTTTGCAAATAATCGAGCGAATCCTGCACGGTTTTTATGGCGCGGGTATCCACAAAGTCGCGGATCAGTAATTCATAGATCACCATATCTTCAGGGGCCGGCGGGGAAAATTCGGTCACCTGCCACTGGTATTCAGGCCTTGCCGGGTGAAACACGCTCACAATACCAGTAGTTTT